>NZ_JACARU010000005.1:0-49852 GCF_013386425.1 Cedecea sp. P7760
GTTATGCTGCGCGTCCTGCAACGTCGCTACCACCTGCATGTCCGACCCGGCCACGTAGCTGGTCTTGTCCAGCCCGAGGGTGGAGTTCGCCTTCACCGGCGCCGAGGCCGTGATGTCGTAGGCGGCAGAGGTCACATCCCCGTCAGACACCGTCAGCGTGGCCTTCAGGCCCGGGCCGGCGATCTGCGCCGTCCAGGTCGATGTGTAAGTGCCGTCCTGATTGTCGGTCCAGTTACCTTTGATGACTGCCCCGGCTACCGTGGTGGTCTGCACCACGGCATCCTGCCCGGCCACCGGGTTATGCTGCGCGTCCTGCAGCGTCGCCGTCACCTGCATGTCGTCGCCGGCCACGTAGCCGGCCTTGTCCAGCGCGAGGATCGAATTCGCCACCACCGGCGCGGCGGCCGTGATGGCGTAGGCGGTGGAGGTCACCTCTCCATCTGCCAGCGTCAGCGTGGCCTTCAGGCCTGTGCCGGCGGTGGTGGCGGTGAACACGGCGCTGTAGTTGCCGTCCTGATTGTCAGTCCAGCTACCCTTGATGACTGCCCCGGCGACCGCGGTGGTCTGCACCACGGCGGCCTGCCCGGCCACCGGATTATGCTGCGCGTCCTTCAACTGGACCTTCACCTGCATGTCGTCGCCGGCCACGTAGCTGGTCTTGTCCAGCACGAGGGTCGAGTTCGCCTTCACCGGCGCGGCGGAACTGATTTTCACCACCGCCGGTGTCAGTCCCACCCCCCTTACCTCGGGAGTCAGTGTCACAACGGCTTCCCTCGTGCCGGAGGTGACAATCACTTCATACACGCCGGCCTCTTTTCTGACGACCTCCGATACCACGCTAATCTTTCCTGCCTTACCCGTCCTGCCTTTGTCCGGGACGACATCGCGCGTGACCCCGATGGTGATGTCCCTGGCGTCCACATCCACGATCCCCTGCTGCACGTCATTTATCTGCAACGTCAGCGCCTGCCGGTCTTTTCCGTTGGCCGATAACGTGCTGAAAGCGGGCTCAAAGGGGCTGTTGGCATCGATACCCGGAGGCTGAACCGTTATCGTCGTCTCACTCCTGTTCGAGCGGTTACCCTTCGTGTCTACCGCCACGCCGCTGATAACGTAGGTATTCGTGCCCTGTGCCTGCCATGCCGGCAGGACCACGCTGTATGCCCCGACGCCGTCCTGTTCGACCCGTCCCCCGGCGGCCAGAAGGGATGAAGCCGACCAGTTAACCTGTGCCAGCCCGTATTTCCCCGTCACTGACACCGCCAGTGACTTTCGTTCCCCCGGATAGCCGTCAACCCGCGCCGCGGTGTGCAGGCTAATCACCTGCTTCTTACGGTATTCCAGAATGATATTGTTATTACGCTCCACGAGATCGTAGCGGCTGCCCGCCAGGCTCCGCAGGGATTTTACCGTCGACGGGTCGATCTGCTGCCGCCATGGCACCCCCAGCTGGTAGTTGAATTCAATACCAAACCGGGTGTCATTTTTCCCCGATCCCCCGTTCCGCTGTTCGGCACTGAATGTCAGCAACGGAATGGGGGTATAGCTCAGCCCCGCGGTGATCGCATGAGGATTGCGCTGCCGTGTATCCTTCCCGAACAGCGCCACTTCCCTGCCGTAGTACTGCTCATACGCCAGCTTACCGCCCAGCTGCGGCAGCGACGGTAGCCAGGCCTGCGCGCGGACGTCCCAGCCACTGGCGGGCCGCTCTTCGTAATCGGTCAGATCCGGGGAATCCTTCCAGTTTGTCAGGCGCAAATAGCCGTTGACCCCCAGCTTCAGAAAATCACGCCAGTACTCTGCGCCGCCCCCCAGACGGGCATGATCGCGCGACAGGTCGTAGTCCAGAAACGTGTTTCCGCCGAGCATCCATCCGGCATTAAACCACCGCGCCCCCAGCCCCAGGTTAGACTGAGTACGACCGTCCGTCCGGTGCACGCTGCCCTGGGTGAATACCAGTCGATTCCCCTGCTCAGATAAGGGCACAAGTAAATCAAACTGAGAATTTTTCAGGGAGAATTTATTATCCATATCCAGCTGGATCCGGGCCGTACCGAACTGACTCATCCATCGCTGGATCTGGCTGTTGACCTCCCCTGTAGCCACCCCTCTGGCCATCGATGCAGCGGCGTTACCGTCTGGCCTTCCCGCCAGAAAGCTGCCCATCTGAGAAGAGAAGCCGGCCACCTTGTTCTCCCTCCCTGCGCTGTCATCCTGTTGCGGGACCGGCGTGCTCCGGCCCTCATCCCACAGCACCGGGGGTAAAGGGGAAACGGGTACATCCAGCTCATCCCCCGGCTGCAGGTGGTCAAACCCCCGGGCAAAGGTCCGGAACTGGTTAAGCCTGCGGAGGTCGTTCGGGCTCATGTTGTATTTTTTTGCCAGCATGGCGACGGACTCCCCTTCCCGGAGGGTGTACACCTGTGTTTGCAGGGAGCTTAGCGCGGCAGGTTCAGTCAGAAGGCGGGAATTATTAGCGGCAGCTATCGAGGGTGTGAACGTAATTAACAAAGGCAACATACTCTGGATAAATATATTCACCCAGGTGATTACCACCATAATCTTTTTTTTACACATCACGTTACGTTCAATTCCAAATTTCATCCGATAAACCGTCCCTGACTGAATGATAAGCAGGCATACTAAAGCGAACTCGATATTTCGTAATATCCGAACCATCATAATGAAAAGTGCGCTGACACCCCCATCGGGCCCGGAACATCCGGGCACGCATTTATTGAGGCTTAATATATATTTCACATCATACAAGATTTGACCACGGCATTAATTCGCCTGCATGCGCCTGTAAACGGCCAATTGATCGTCAGAAGCTATCGTCAACAAAAAACCCATCGTTAAGAACGATCGAAAAACAGATAACCAATTGATACATAAGACAGTTGTATTTTATGGCGCCATCATCAGGCTGAATTCATTAAGCGGGAAAGCAAAGGCAATAATTAAACATTCACAGCAAGATAACCACATACCCTCAGTGCCAGGAGACATAAATTTCCAGAAAAAATATTATCCCCGTCTGTAAACATTATTTTGTCACGACAAAAAAGAATAAAACTCATCCACCCATGAATATTTATCAGCCTCCACCTTTCCCGACAATCGTATGGTTATCACCCTGAATGCTGTTACCGATATTTTCATTTCTGCCGATTATGTCCCCCGGCGCCGCGGGGAATACCAGTGCCATATATAACCGAAAGGACTGTCTATGAGTCAGAATATTACAGAGAAAGAAGCCTTCAGCCCGGACCATAACGGAGACGACAGGCCGGCCAGCAGAGTGACACCCCTGGTGGATATCACAACTTCGTCCATTGCGACAGACGAAGCAAGCTACGAGGCCGGGACGGACATGCGGGTGACGGTGAGGCTGAAAGATGCACAGGGAGATGCGCTAGCCGGCCAGCTTAGCGAAGTGACAAAAAAAGTCGTGGTGGAAAACGCGGAGCTAAAAGGTAGCTGGACCGATAATAAAGACGGCACTTATACCGGTATATTCGCCGCAAAAACGGCAGGTACCGGGCTAAAGGCCATGCTGAAGTTTGCGGGCAGCCTGTCCGAAGTGAACAAAAAACTCTCAACCTCCCGCTTCCCCAATGCTTTCCCTTTTGATTTCGGTCATGTGCAGATTCAGGCCTCTCAGGATGAAATCAATACCTCCCTGCAGGCGCTCGTGGAGACGCTGACGCCAGATATGCCCGCCGCATGGCTGTCACCCGCGTCGCCGGCAAACGGTATCTTTACCGACCTGAAGCGCCTGCAGGTGATGGCCTCGGGTCTGGGGCCGGAACAGCAGCATATTCTTCTGGAGGATTTTTCAGAATCCTGGGCCGATTTTTATCGAAAAAATTATGACATCACCGACGGTGACGCTTCGACTTATCAACGCTTCCTGGATATGTCGTACTTTACCGCCATGCATAATGTGACCGTCCCTCGTGTTGAGGCCCTGCTGTGCACCACCGCCAGCAGCGCCGGAGCTCCGGAGCAGCATACCGTCATTCAGTCCGCCAACTGGATCAACCCGGACGCCTCCGCAAAAGCGCTGCCTTTTCTCTACGGTGCCCGCTTTATCAATAAAACTGATGATAATACGCCCCCACTCAGCATCAGACGGAATGCAGACGGTGCACTCACTGTCAGCAACCTGCCAACCGGGTGGCGGCTCACGTCCATTAACACCATGGTTCGTCTGCAAAAGTGGCTGAATTTACCCTATGAGGATGTCGATGCGCTACTGATGCTGACCCGTAGCAACAGCTCTGACAAACCGCTATCTGACGACACCCTGCGCACGCTAGGCCTGTTCAGGCACTACCAGCGCCGCTACGGCACCACGGTTAAGCAGTTTGCCGCCTGGCTGCATCTGGTCACCCCGTACGCCATTACGCCGGCCACCCCGTTCTTTGACCAGATATTTAACGCCGACAGCACGTTTGATGCCCCCTTCCAGGCGGACAATACCGTGTTCAGCTACCGTGCCACCGACGGCGCGGATGGCCTGCGCGGGAAACAAATCATGGCGGCGCTGGGGCTTAACCAGCGTCAGTTCCTGCTGATGGCCGGTAAGGTTGCTGCACATCAGAGCGACGGCGATGCGGCGAAGGGCACCCTGACGTGTCATCTGGGCACCGTCACCGCCTTCTACCGCATCACCTCACTGGCGAAAACGCTGGATCTCGGCGTCGATGAGTTCTGCGCGCTGGCCGATATGCTGGATGCGGAAAGCGGCGCCGTCTGGAAACAGCTGGCCGGCAGCCCGAAAATCTCTCAACTGGCCGACGGGGACGCCCCGGCGGACGATATCCTCTGCCTGCTGCAGGCGCTGTCCTGGCTGACGGGCTGGCAGAAGCAGGCGAAACTGCCGGTGGCCACGACGGCGCTGCTGTGCGCGCCGCTGCCTCCGACCCCCGGTACCGAAGCCCAGCTGAGCTTCATTCAGCAAATCTGGCAGCGACTGCCGGCCACCTTCGTGAACGCGGGGATGCTGGCCCGCAGCGGGGCCCCGCTGAAGGAAGATATTGATGATGAACATCACGCCGGTATTGACTGGTTTGCGCTGCTCGGCGCAGCCGGGCTGATTGATATCGCCGGGCTGGTGACCGATGCCTTTACGCCGGACGCCGTCACTGACGTTGTGAATCAGCAACACCTGGCCGGGGACGGCAAAGCGGCCGCCATCACCGCCCTGTCGGCGGCCCTGAAGCAGGCGCAGGGCACCCAGCACGGTATTGCGATGACCGGGCTGGCACAGGCCCTGAACGTGTCGCAGTCCCTGCCGGCGCTGCTGCTGCGCTGGGCAGGCGTCACGCCTTATCAGTGGCTTCAGGAAACCTGGGGAATGTCGCCCGACGCCCCCGTGGGCGAATACCTGCCCCCTGAAGGGCACATCGGCGCCACCACGACCGAGAAAGACTATAACCTGCTGGCCGCCGACTGGCGTGACGCGGCGTGGAACCCTGTCACCGGAAACCTGACCCTCACCCTGCGGTTGTCGTTCAGTTTGAGGGATAAAAGAGGGTGGAAATCGATTTCCGATAACTGGCTTAAACTGCCGGCGGGTCTGTCTGTCGACGGGGCCCCGACCCTGACCTCCGGTAACTGGCCTGATGGCTCAAAGGGTAATGCGGATTATAAAGGTACGGGCGTGGTGTGGCAGCCCACCGGGAATGACGCTGCGTATAAAAACTTCGAAGTCAACACCACCTACGTGCTGGAAGTCCCCCTGAAGGGCACCTTCAGCGATGCCAGCGCGCTGGCGGAGTTAACATCGATGGACCTGAAATTCGGCATGCACCGTTTTGAGGGTTCTTTCGATAGCCTTAGCACTCCCCTGACGCTTAAAACCACCGTCACCACTGCCGGCACCCTCCCGCTCGTCTGGCTGGCCACGCTGCGCGACATTGCCCGCCGCGGTATGGCGTGCAGCCAGCTGCAGCTCAGCCCGGCCGGCCTGCAGGCCATGCTGGATAACCCTCAGTGGTTCAGCATGAACCTGCCAGAAACCGCGAAGAATATCACCCTGCAGACCCTGTACCGCCTGAGTCGCTACGTTGCCCTGCTGACCCAGCCCGGTGATGCAGGCTACGCCGAGGATGACCTGCTGGCCTATCTGCGCGACATGCACGCCACCCCGCCGCTGGCCGACGACGTCGCCGCTGCCACGCTGGCCACGCTGCTGGGCTGGGAAGCCAGTGAAACGTCCGCAGCCTTTGCGGACGGCGCGCTGGGTCATGCGGCGGCTACGCTGGACGACCTTGACGTGGTGATGAACCTGCGGCAGAGCACACAGGCATCAGGGATGACGGTTGAGGCCCTGGCCCAGGGCTTTGCCCTGAGCCGCGACGATAGCTATGCAGCCTGGTCCCGCACGGGGCAGGCCATGGTAGCCGGGGTCGGGCATCTCGCCAACCGGTAACGGCGTGCTCCCGCCACGGCGTTGACGTTTTGTGGCAGGTGCGCCTGCCACTCATACTCTCATTAAGGTGAACAGATATGACGACCACTCTTGATAATTTTCTGGCACAGGCGCAGCGCGATGCGCTCGTCACGGGATATAAAACCTTCGTGGCCCCGACGCTGAAGGGCGGGACCACCGCGCTCAGCGACGAGGACATGTATGAATACCTGCTGCTGGATGTGAACATGTCGGCGGACAGCATGACCAGCCGCCTGGCCTCGGCCATTGACAGCCTGCAGACCTATAATTCGCGCATCATTAACAACACGGAGCCGGGGCACACGCCGCCGGTGCCGTCCGTGGTGGACGACTGGCGCGACTTTTACTGCCGTTACGACGTCTGGTCGGCCGGCACCGCCGTGGTGAACTACCCGAACAACTATCTCCTGCCGGTGACCCGTCAGGACAGCAGCCGGTATTTTGATAACCTGAAAAACACCCTCAACCAGAACCGGCTGGACAGCGACCGCGTGATGGACGCCGCCCTCACCTATCTCAACGAGTTTGAGGGTGTCAGCAACCTGGAGGTCATTAACGGCTATATCACCCAGACCGGCATGGCGGGTGGTGAAAACCTTATCAATGACGCACAGTTCTACTTTATTGGCCGCACCACCACCAAGCCTTACCAGTATTACTGGCGCATGATGGACCTGAGTAAAAACCAGGGCAATCCCGGCGGAAAAGCGGTGACCCCGAACTGCTGGAACGACTGGGCGGCGATTGAGCTGCCGCTCTCCGGCGACGGCATCCTGGAGCACACCATCCGCCCGGCCTTCTACAACAACCGCCTGTATATCTGCTGGGCAACCCGTGATGCCACCCCGCGCGTGGGTGATGGTACGGAGTTTCTGGCTAGCGGCAACGGCAACCTTAAGATGGATGGCTCGGAGTACTATGCCTACGGCCTGTCCTACGCCTATCTGCGCTTTGACGGGAAGTGGACGGCTCCGAATACCGCCGATATGGTGACTAACGGCGCACTAACCGATGACAACAAAAACAAAATTGAGATAGAAGACAATGACAATATTGCCCTGAGCGGCCAGTTGCTGGTTCAGGGGAAAGATGAGGGCAAAAACCAAGAGTGCGTGGCCTCACTTTTTGCACGGGACAGCTCCGTGATAGATAGCCCCTCGCGCAATGCTGGCGTAAGAGAAGACAGCGAATACGGCCGCCTGTTTATGGCGCTGATGGTATATTCCGGCAAAGATAGTGACGGTAAAATAAAACCGGCCACTTATGCCTACCGCTACAGCGATTCGGCCTTCAATCGCCGCCCCCTAAAATCCCTGGTCCGCGACCTGCTGTTCAACAAATTCAAGCCACAAGCATGGGAAAGCGGTAGATACGACAATCCGTTGCAGTACGCCATGAACACACTCATCTATCGGATTAAGTCGGTGAGCTATCAATCGACACTGGACCACAAGGACAAGAACGACGCGGGGGATTTGTGGCTGAACGCGCTGAAACCGCTGGATGACCGCAACCTGACCGTCGCCGGTGACGGGCGTACGCTGAAAATCAGCGCATCCACTCAGAATAAGATCACGCGCGTTGCTGGTCTTGGTTCATGCAATATCACCGCTGAAAAGTATGATATTCAAAATACAGAGACCGGCAAGTCACAGCTAACCTTCAGATATGATTCCGACGCGGATAAGTGGTACTTCCATAATACAAAACTTGTCACCAAGACCTCCTTATTTGATGGGGTTTACGAATTTCTTTTACAGCCTGCTGTTCCCGGGGGTGATCTGTTTCCGTTAACTTCACCTGGTACAATTGAAGTTAACTTTTCCGAGGGGATGAAATGGCCATCTGGAGAAACCTTTGACTCAGAACTGAATTTGAGCGGTATTGAGTTCATTCCTGACATCATAAAAGCAGTGCCAAATGTTGATGACGTATATCTCTATATGTACAGCAATAATTTTTACTATCCAATCTTAACTATACATGGCCTGGGTAAAGCCGCGGCCGACGCGCAACGCACTGAACCTGACTGGCGGGGACAGATGGCGATTGAACTTTGCAAGCCTGATAAAACGGCTATACAGAGCTGGCAGGATTCACCTCAGAATATCGTTGAGGCGAACCACACCTTCAGCGCCTCCCGGGCCATTGTTTCCGATGACTTTAGCGTCGGGGCAAAAGAGCTTCAGTACCTGGTAGTCAATTACTATCTCTGGAATAAGCAGGGTGACATACCTAGTGGATGGGTCGGAAGATACTCTTTAGTCACTCTGGAAACCATTGAACACGCCGGGGACTTCACGCCACCGTCGCTGGTCAAACGCTATGATTCGAAAAAAGGCATGGTGCAGAAACTGGCGTTTAACGCCGGCGTGCTTCCGGCGGACACCCGCCTGAACACCACCTTCGTGCGCGAGCTGATTGCGCAGGCGAACAACGGGCTGGGCAGCCTGCTGAACTACACCTTGCAGGCACAGAAGCTGGAAGCGGACCTGGACCACGACGGAGAGAGCGTTCATATCGACTTCGACGGTGCCAACGGTCTCTACTTCTGGGAGTTGTTCTTCCACCTGCCGTTCATGGTGGCCTGGCGCTTCAACAGCGAACAGCAGCTGGACGAGGCCCAGGCCTGGCTGCACTATATCTTTGACCCGTCGGTAAAGGGCAAAGATAATGGCGCGCCGGATTACTGGAACTGCTACCCGCTAACGCGCCGTCCGGTCAATGGCCTGGCCCTGTCCCGTCTGAGCGCGGACCCGATTAACCCGGATACCCAGGCCTATGCGGACCCTGAGCTCTACCAGAAAGCCATGTTCACGGCGTACGTCAACAACCTGGTGGCGCAGGGCGATGCCTGGTACCGCCAGCTGACCCGGGACGCTCTGGCCCAGGCCCGCATCATGTACAACCAGGCCGCCACCCTGCTGGGTCCGCGTCCGGACACCGCCATCAGCCACAGCTGGACTCCCCGGACGCTGAGCGAGCTGGTCTCATCCCCATCGTCACTGCGTGCCTTTGAGCGCCGGATGTCATTGCGCAACACCGCCGCGCTACCGGCGCTGCGTGCCGCCAACCATGGCTCCCTGCGCGATGCGGATAACGCGGCCTTCACCGCGCCGCTGAACGACGTCCTGCTGGGATACTGGGACGCGCTGGACGCCCGTCTGTACAACCTGCGCCACAACCTGACCGTGGACGGCAAGCCGATGAGCCTGCCGCTGTACGCCCCGCCGGCCGACCCGACAACCCTGCTGACCCAGCGCGCCCCGGGCGGCACCCTGAGCGGCGGCGGGAACGGGGCACAACTGGTGGTGCCACCGTATCGCTTCAGCGCCGTACTGCCGCGCGCATTTAACGCCGTGTCCACCCTCAGCCGCTTCGGCGAGTCCCTGCTCAGCCTGCTGGAGCGCGGCGAGCGCGCCGGTCAGGAAGAGCTGGCGCAACAGCAGATGCTGGACATGTCCAGCTACGTGCTGACCCTGCAGCAGCAGTCCATTGACGGTCTTAAGGCCGACCGCACCGCGCTGCTGGCCAGCCAGGCTACGGCGACGCAGCGCCGGGACTACTACGGCGAGCGCTATGACGAAAATATCTCGGCGGGCGAACAGCGTGCCATGGACCTGAACATTGAGTCCCGCGACGCCAGCCTGGCCGCCCAGGCGTTCCATACGCTGGGCGGTGCCCTGCAGCTGGCACCGACCGTCTTTGGTATGGCATGCGGGAACCTCGACCCGGGCGCCCCGGCCAACGCCATCGGCACGCTCCTGTCCCTGAAGGCTACGGCCACCGGTCACGACGCCATGCGCCTGGAGCAGACGGAGAACTACCGTCGCCGCCGCCAGGAATGGGGCCATATACGCGACCAGGCCGGGGGCGAGATTCAGGCGCTGAACAGGCAACTGGAGGCACTTGATGTGCGCCTCCGCTCGGCGCAGACCGCCCTGGAACAGGAGAAAACCCGCCAGGCACAGACGCAGGCCATGCTGACCTGGCTCAAAAGCCGCTTCACCCAGGCCACTCTCTATCAGTGGCTCAGCGGTCAGCTGTCTGCCCTGTACTATCAGGCCTACGACGCCGTAGTGTCCCTGTGCCTGTCCGCGCAGGCCTGCTGGCAGTATGAGCTCGGGGACTTCACCACCACCTTCATCCAGACCGGCGCCTGGAACGACCACTACCGCGGCCTGCTGGTCGGGGAAACGCTGCAGCTCAACCTGCAGCAGATGGAGTCAGCCTGGCTGACGCGCAACGAACGCCGGCTGGATATTGTGCGCACCGTCTCGCTGAAAAACCGGGTGGATGAAAAGGACTGGAATAAGTTTAAGGCGTCCGGCTCCCTGGACTTCAGCCTGACGGAGAAACTGTTTGACGACGACTATGCCGGCCACTACCTGCGCACCCTGAAAACGGTCACAGTCACCCTGCCGACCCTGCTGGGGCCTTATCAGGACGTGAAGGCAACGCTGACCCAGACCGGCAGCACCACCGTGCTTCGTGCAAATGCCGGTGCCGTGGCG
Organism: Cedecea sp. P7760; assembly: GCF_013386425.1. NCBI lineage: Bacteria > Pseudomonadati > Pseudomonadota > Gammaproteobacteria > Enterobacterales > Enterobacteriaceae > Cedecea > Cedecea sp. P7760. Next base: position 10,975 of record NZ_JACARU010000005.1, read on the forward strand.
GCGCTGATTAACGGCAAGGTCAACGACGCGCCTGCCGGCACGCTGGTGCAGAACCTGCGCGCCAGCCAGCAGGTGGCGCTGTCGGGCGGGATGAACGACGCCGGCGTCTTTGAGCTGCAGTTCAGCGACGAGCGCTATCTGCCGTTTGAAGGCACTGGGGCGGTATCCCGATGGACGCTGAGTTTCCCACGGGCGACAGAGGAAACGCTGAACGGAGGCAAAAAGCTTGCAGCTGATGATGGGCAGACTGCCCTGCTGGCGGCGCTGGACGACGTTATCGTCCGGGTACACTACACCGCCTGCGACGGTGGAACCTCGTTTGCCAGCGAAGTAAAGCCTCTGCTTGTAAAAGCATAGGTCATCCCGCTCTCCGGTACGCCGGGGAGCGGCTCACAAAGCGTGATTCCTTTCCCATATAACTAACTGACCGGGCCACCAGTGGGTGGCCCGCTAAGGAACCCTTTATGCCACATTCAGACACCCTGGCCCTGAATGCCCCCTCCCTGCCCAAAGGCGGCGGTGCCCTGACCGGCCTCAGCGGCCAGGCCGGTGCGGCCGGTCCTGACGGGGCGTACACCCTTTCCCGCAACACCTTGCTGGATACAACACTTGCGGCCACCTACGACGTCAGTACCTGGCGCCCCCGCGTGGAGCAGGACTTCAGCCGCTGCGAATACTGGCAGCCTGCCCCGGAGGCTGAAGGGGCTAACGCGACCGACTTCTGGGTGGTGTACCCCCCCTGACGGTCAGGTGCAGCTGCTGGGCTATGAAGCGGCCGCCGGGCTGACAGACGCCCCGGCGTTACGGTGGCACGCCCCTGTCCTTCAGGCTATGCAGGAATGGCATATCGCGCAGCCAGAGGACCAGGCGATGTTCATCGCTCAGATCGGACATGAGAGCGGCAGGTTCAGGACTCTGCGGGAAAGTTTTAACTACAGCGCCCGGGGGCTTGATATTTTTGTCCAGGCCGGACGACTGACGGCGGAGGAGGCCCTGCGGCTGGGGCGGCATCCGGACGAAAAGGTTATCCCTGAGGTAAGACAGCGGGCGATTGCCGGTCGGGTCTACGGTGGCAGGATGGGTAATGAAGGCCCCGATGACGGCTGGAACTACCGCGGCCGCGGACTTATTCAGATAACCGGACGCAGCAACTACCGGGACTGTGGATTTGCGCTGGGTGAGGACCTGGTTCGCTTTCCGGAACGCCTGGAGAGTGACACCGGGGCAGCCCGCTCTGCCGCATGGTTTTTCGCCTCTCGCGGTTGCCTGAAGCATACGGGCAACCTACTTAAGGTGACCCGTATTATTAACGGCGGCAGCCACGGTCTGGCCGGGCGCCAGAGTCGCTATACGCTGGCGCTCGCCGCCTTTAAGGCAATCTGAACAGATCCCTTAACTAACAACTGGCATGTAAAATATATGATAATCAATTCACTAAAAGATTTTTATAATACCCCGACGGTCACGGTCCTCGACAACCGCGGCCTGAGCGTGCGCGACATCGCGTACCACCGCCATCCGGATACCCCGGACGTCACCCGGGAGCGCATCGCCCGCCACCGGTACGATGCCCGCGGCTTCCTGACCCAGAGCGCCGACCCGCGTCTGCACGCCGCCGGCCGGGCGAACTTCAGCTATCTCACCGGCCTGACCGGCAGCGTCCTGCACACCCGGGGCGCCGACAACGGCACCACCGTGGCGCTCAGCGATGCCGCCGGCCGGCCGTTTATTGCCGTCAGCAATATCTGTACCGCCGGAGACGGGACCCCGGACCTCCGCCAGGCCCTCACCCGCACCTGGCAGTATGAGGCCGCCGCGCTGCCGGGCCGCCCGGTCAGCATCACGGAGCAGGTCCCCGGCGACGCCGCCCGCATCACGGAGCGCTTCGTGTATGCCGGCCACTCGCCGGCGGACAAAGCCCTCAACCTCGCCGGACTGTGCGTCAGCCACTACGACCCCGCCGGCCAGGTGCAGACCGACAGCGTGGCGCTGACAGGGGTGCCGCTGGCCGTCACCCGCCGTCTGCTGAAGGATGCGGATAACCCCGATGTGGCAGCCGACTGGCAGGGGACTGACGTCTCCACCTGGAATGCCCGGCTCGATACTGAAACATACCCGACCCTGACCACCGCCGACGCCACCGGGGCCGTGCTGACCACCACCGACGCGAAGGGCCACGTGCAGCGCGTGGCGTACGACGTGGCGGGCCTGCCGGCGGGCAGCTGGCTGACCCTGCTGGGCGGCAGGGAACAGGTCATCGTGCAGTCCCTGACGTACTCTGCCGCCGGGCAGAAGCTACGCGAGGAGCACGGCAACGGGGTGGTGACCACGTATGAATACGAGCCGGAAACGCAGCGCCTGACCGGGATTAAAACGGCGCGTCCGGCCGGGCATGCCGCCGGGGCAAGGGTCCTGCAGGACCTGCGTTATGAGTACGACCCGGTGGGCAACGTGCTGAAAATCACCAACGACGCGGAAGAGACCCGCTTCTGGCGTAACCAGAAAGTGGTGCCGGAAAACACCTACGTCTACGACAGCCTGTACCAGCTGGTCAGCGCCACCGGGCGCGAGATGGCAAACGCCGGACAGCAGGGCAGCCATCTTCCGGCCGCTGTGCCCCTGCCCACCGACGGCGCCGCATACACGAACTACACCCGCACCTACACCTACGACAGCGCCGGTAACCTGACGCAGATACGCCACCGCGCCCCGGCCACGAACAACACTTACACCACGAATATCACCATAAGTAACCGCAGCAACCGGGGCGTGCTGAGCACCCTGACGGCCAGCCCGGCAGAGGTGGAGGCCCTGTTCACGGCGGGCGGGCAGCAGACGCGGCTGCAGCCGGGGCAGCGCCTGGCCTGGACGCCGCGCAACGAGCTGCGGCAGGTGACGCCGGTGGGGCGTGAGGGCGGGACGGATGACCGGGAGAGCTATCGCTATGACAGCCAGAGCCAGCGCGTGCTGAAGGTCAGCGTGCAGCAAACCGGCGGCAGCCGGCAGGCACAGCGGGTGACGTACCTGCCGGGGCTGGAACTGCGCCGCACAAGGGCGGGCGACACGGACACGGAGTGCCTGCAGGTGATTAGCGTGGGGGCAGCCGGAAGCGCGCAGGTGCGGGTGCTGCACTGGGAGAGCGGCCGGCCGGCGGGCATCGACCACGACCAGCTGCGTTACAGCCACGATAACCTGACGGGGAGCGGTGGGCTGGAGCTGGACGGCGACGCACAAATCATCAGCCGGGAGGAGTACTACCCGTACGGGGGCACGGCCATTCTGACGGCGCGCAGCCAGCGCGAAGCGGACTACAAAACCATCCGCTACTCGGGCAAGGAGCGTGACGCGACGGGGCTGTACTATTACGGCTACCGGTACTATCAGCCGTGGGCAGGCCGCTGGCTCAGCGCGGACCCGGCGGGGACGGTGGACGGGATGAACCTGTTCCGCATGTGCCGGAATAACCCCGGTTCAGGTATTGATAGTAACGGAAAAATGTTCAAAAGAATGACCAGCATCAGGCCGCAGAGATCTACCGCGTCGTTAGCTACTCTTCCTGACTATCCTCTGCCTGAAAGTGAAAGAGTAAACGCCGATGATGTCTCCCTCAGTCCGTCAGAAATCAGACAGCATAAAAAAGCGATTTCTGAGGGGCAATATCCACAAAATATTATCAGGCATAATTTTTTGCACGGAAAAAAACATTTACCCGAGCCAGTTAACATTCCGCAGGAATTTAATAAAGCAGGTATGAATAGAGAAACCATGACAGGTAATTTTCTGCAGGCAGTAGATAAACTAACATCCTATGCCGGAGGTAAGGTGATATATCGTGGTGCTTTGGTCCCTGATGAACATTTCGGGGATCTGAAAGCCGGGGCTATGCTGCAATCCCATCAGTTTTCTTTTTTCAGCGAAAGCGATCTGGTATCGAGGTCATTTATTGACTCTTCCGAGGAAAGAAGGCTCCATCCAGTTCTTTTTAAAGTTAAAGACGTCCCGGCCGATGTTTTCAAAGAAGGCCTCTTATCACCGTTGGCTTATGATGATCTCAAAAATCGCCTGCTAAAAATAGGTGTCGATGCTAAAAAACTTAAAGGCATTGGTTCCACAGTCAAAGAGGTAATTTCATTGCCAGGCACATTATTTGAGGTGGTTCAGGTGAAAAAAATAAAGAGTGATATACATAAATATGAGCTAACACAAGTAAAATTAAAATTCTCTGGAAAAAGTCATGGGGTACATAATCGAGCAATGTTTTAGTTGCTAATTATGAGCGGGATGCCGGTAGCGGTGATGGTGGCCCCTCCACTACTCAGGATTTTCACGCCAGCGGCCCTAATCAGAAGCGGTCCGGTGACATTACGGATGACGGCACAACTGACCAGCGATGCGTTGCAGCTGGTCAGTTGTGTTGGCGTAAGTGTTTTCCGGCACCACTTTCTGGTTGCGCCAGAAGCGGGTCTCTTCGGCGTCGTTGCGCACGCGGAGCACGTTGCCCACCGGGTCGTACCCGTAGCGCAGGTCCTGCAGCACCCTTGCCCCGGCGGTACAGATGTTGCTGACGGCAATAAACGCCCGGCCGGCGGCGTGCAGACGCGGGTCGGCGCTCAGGGCCAGGAAGCCGCGGGCGTTGTACCGGTGGCAGGCGATGCGCTCCCGGGTGACTTCCGGGGTATCCGGATGGCGGTGGTACGCGATATCGCGCACGCTCAGGCCGCGGTTGTCGAGGACCGTGACCGTAGGGGTGTGGCTGAAAACAGACATCATCGGGAACTCCTTTAAGAGCTACGGGAATATTATTCTCCCTGAGCCCGGGCGGTCACGCAGGGTAAAGCGTTACCCGGGATAAATATGCGTCGCCAGGGGGCATTCCGGGCATGGCAAAAAAGGGAGGGTGGAGGGTTAATGCCGGTCACTTAATATGACCGGCATTGTTTTTTAAGGGATATTTTGACCTTTTCTCCCTCACTTCTCTCACATACTCCCGCTCCTGTCTCGAGGGCAGTTTCAGCATCACTGCATTGCTGTAAAAGTGTTTCAGATGACCCGGGATCGCTCCCGGAGATGACCACGGCAGTCCGATTAATAAACGTAATAACTTCGCGATACCCCAACTCGATTTCCCAGCGATGCTTATAAAGCTCCGCCACGCTGGCGGCCGGGATAACGCATCGCATCGGTCATTGACGTCAGCACCTGCCGCTCCACGCCATTGACCCTGCGACGGATTAGCCGCCCGGTCAGTTCTTCCGGCAGACCTTCCCACTGTTTTCTGGCCTGTGGCGCGGTTTTCAGTCGTATCAGCTCGTCCTGTTTACCGAGTTTACGGCCGACTTCTTACTGCGTGTTTTTTCAGCGGCGTTAACCAGTGGCGATTTTCGCCCGCACTATGCCAGGGCTGCAACAGCCACAAAGAGTAAAACCCCTTATCGAACAGCGTAATACTGTTATCCGGAGCGCTTTCTGCCAGTTGCGCCGCCAGGCGCATTTCGTTTATGTCATAGCGGCCTGACACACTCGCGCGCAGCAGGTGACTGCTGAGCTCCATCAGACAGACCATGCGAACCTGCGGATATCCGCGATCACCATGCTGGTTGGAAGCCTTGCCGAAAGCCTCTGCATATTCAGGCGTGTCCTGCGTATGCCAGACCACGCCGTCGACGGCATTGAGTGTCAGCCCGTGCCAGAGAGGATGTATTGCTTCTTCATACCAGTGTCACTGAGTGATATCAAACAGCGCCCGGATGGCATCCTCACCCAATGTTTTTCTGCGGGTGCGGTGAAGGAACGTCCGGTACGGTCAACAATATCCATCAGATTAATGATATGACTCATGGGTTTATTGTTGAAGATGGCCATATCGATAACCAGCCAGACCATGGACTCAAGAGGGAGTTTCCGCTTGCGCAGGGTGACGGTATCAGTGAAGGTAAAAGCCTGCTGGATGAGGTCGGGGGAAGGCAGGTCAGCGAGGCTCTGAACCTCGTCGGGTGCAGTAAGATTGATAATGCCGAGAGCGTGTAAAAGTTCCATTTAAAAAGGGTCCATGATGAACATGAACCCTTTTTACACCAGCCACCGGATCGGTCAACCAATCCTTAAACGATCGGCCTTAGCCTCCGGGCCGCTTTTTAGTGCCTGACGAGATTACTCTGCGCCTGGCTCTTCAGATTTATGTTTTTCTGCGGTTTCTTTGATCAGCGCCTGCAATTCGCCGCGCTGGTACATCTCGATGATGATGTCGCAGCCGCCGACCAGCTCACCGTCCACCCACAGCTGTGGGAACGTTGGCCAGTTAGCGTATTTAGGCAGCTCGGCGCGGATGTCCGGGTTCTGCAGAATATCCACGTAGGCGAAGCGCTCGCCGCAGGCAGACAGTGCCTGAACGGCCTGAGCGGAGAAGCCGCAGCTCGGCAGCTTCGGGGAGCCTTTCATATACAGAAGAATTGGGTTCTCAGCGATCTGGCGTTGAATTTTTTCAATAGTGCTCATTGTCTTGCTTCCTCAAACCTTGATACGGCAATAGCCTGTCATTGTAGCCAGTTGCACCCCGGCCAGAAAACACCATTTTTAGCAGGGTTTTTCTGAACTGCCGGGGCATGCAAACATGCTTTAAGAATAACACTTTTACGGTGCTCGAAAATGAGCAATTTGCCTCATCCGCGATCAATAAAACAGCCGATAACGCCCGGTAATGATTAATTTTCTAGCTATAGCTTCCACTTTTGACCGTTAAATAGTATTTGCCTATTAACATTATCGGCTTTTATGCATTAGAATCGTCGGGTTTCGCAAAAATCATACGCAGGCATGATGGTTAGCATCTTGCCTTCATTTATCAGGGGATTGACGAGTGGCGCGGATAAATAAAATCTCTATCACGCTATGTGCTCTGCTATTTGCTTTGCCCTATACACCTTTGACGCAGGCGTCCGAGCACGTCCGCCACCCTGTTGCACAGAAAAGCCACACGGCGAAAACAACTTCCGGTAAAAGCAACAAGGGCAAAGAGAAAACAAAGGCCAAACAAAAAAGCAGCACAGCCTCCACAAAGAAGTCCGGTAAAAAAGACGCATCACCGGTAAAAGCCAAAGTTGCAAAACGCAGCGCCTCAGGCAAAAGCACCACCCTCGCTAAAACCAGCAGCAAAAAAACCTCTCAGAAAATAGCCGTACAGCCAGCCGCAGCCACCCTTGCCTACACTGAAAAATGCACCCATCGTAAAGGGCATAAAAAGCAGTGCGTGAAGGTGAAGTCTGAAAAGAATCTGACCATCGCTCAGGCGCATAAGGTGAGAGTGCAGAAAGCGCAAAAAACGGCCATGAACAAGCTGATGGGGCAAATTGGCAAACCATACCGCTGGGGTGGCACTTCTCCCCGCACGGGCTTCGACTGCAGCGGGCTAATTTATTACGCTTATAAAGATTTGGTGAACATCCGTATTCCACGCACCGCCAACGAAATGTATCACCTGCGTGATGCCTCTTCCGTTGACCGCGGCGAACTGGAAAGCGGCGACCTGGTCTTCTTCCGTACTCAGGGCCGCGGCACGGCTGACCACGTTGGCGTTTACGTCGGCAACGGTAAATTTATTCAGTCTCCTCGCAGCGGCCGCGATATCCAAATTACTTCTTTGAGCGAAGATTACTGGCAGCGCCATTATGTGGGTGCCCGCCGGGTCATGACGCCAAAAACCATTCGTTAATCTTATCCGCATCAAACTGATTTAAACGTTAACAGCCCGGCAACGGGCTGTTTTATTTTGTTGTTTCATTCCGCTTTTTCGCACTCCCGTAATTTGCTAACCTTATACCCACACAAAATGTAGTTATATTGTGAAGCAAAATAACAAGGAGTGAAGCAATGTCGTTCGAACTACCCGCCCTGCCCTATGCCAAAGATGCGCTGGCCCCGCATATCTCAGCCGAAACCCTCGAGTACCATTACGGCAAGCATCATCAGACCTACGTCAATAACCTGAACAACCTCGTCAAAGGTAGCCCGTTTGAAGGGAAATCGCTGGAAGAGATCGTGCAAGAGTCTGACGGCGGTATTTTCAATAATGCCGCTCAGGTCTGGAACCATACGTTCTACTGGCACTGCCTGGCACCAAACGCCGGGGGAGAACCTGGCGGAGAAGTGTTGGCCGCCATCAATAACGCGTTTGGCAGCGTGGAAGCATTTAAAAAACAGTTCACCGAAGCGGCCATCAAAAACTTCGGCTCCGGCTGGACCTGGCTTGTGAAGAACAGCGACGGCAGCCTGGCTATCGTCTCGACTTCTAACGCAGAAACTCCGCTCACAACGGGGGCGAAACCGCTGTTGACAGTGGACGTCTGGGAACACGCTTACTACATCGACTACCGCAACGCGCGCCCGGTTTATCTGGACCACTTCTGGGCGCTGGTTAACTGGAACTTTGTTGCGCAAAACCTGGCAGGCTGATTTTCAGTGATGTTTTGACCTGTATTAAGGGCCGCTTTTTGCGGCCCTTATTAAATCAGTGCAGTACGGCGGTTAACGCCCCGGCAACAATCAGACTCAGTACGATAACCGTAGTCACTACGGAAAACTTCAGATCGGTACTCATCGTAAGCTCCTTTTATTTCCCTACAAAGCGTAAGTGGGATGATTTTCCCACAATTAACGATAAAAATCCTGCTGGTTTTGCACAGATATCGGTTTTCCCTCTTCCACTTTGCCCCGGGATAAGCCAAAATCCTTCGCTAATTTACCGCGTATCGCCCGGCAACGCCCTCCTCCCGCTGTATGTCGCATCCCCGACAGGCCTGCAACCAACGTGTTGCCCCAGGAGTTAGCGAAGGCAAACGTTTAACACATGAGTTATCAGGAGTTTACGATATGGTCTGGAGTGACATCTAATGGCAACCATTAAGGACGTAGCGAAGCGCGCAAACGTTTCCACTACCACTGTGTCACATGTCATTAACAAGACCCGTTTTGTGGCGGAAGAGACGCGCAACGCCGTCTGGGCAGCTATCAAAGAGCTGCACTATTCGCCGAGCGCCGTGGCGCGCAGCCTGAAGGTCAACCACACCAAATCGATTGGCCTGCTCGCTACCTCCAGCGAAGCGCCCTATTTTGCTGAAATTATCGAGTCGGTTGAGAACAGCTGCTTCGCCAAAGGCTACACCCTGATCCTCGGCAACGCGCACAACAACTTTGAGAAGCAGCAAGCCTACCTGTCGATGATGGCGCAAAAACGCGTCGATGGCCTGCTGGTCATGTGCTCCGAATATCCACAGACCCTGCTCTCTACGCTGGAAGAGTACCGTCATATTCCTATGGTGGTGATGGACTGGGGCGAAGCCCGCGCCGATTTTACCGACTCCGTGGTCGATAACGCCTTCCACGGCGGTTATCTCGCAGGCCGTTACCTGATTGAGCGCGGACACCGCGACATCGGTGCGATCCCGGGCCAGCTGGAGCGTAACACCGGCGGTGGTCGTCACGCTGGCTTCCTGAAAGCGCTTGAAGAAGCCAATATCAAAGTGCCGGAAAATTGGGTGGTTCAGGGCGACTTCGAGCCGGAATCTGGCTATCGCGCCATGCAGCAGCTGCTTAATCAACCGCATCGTCCTACTGCGGTCTTCTGCGGCGGCGATATTATGGCAATGGGTGCGATTTGCGCAGCGGATGAGATGGGGCTGCGCGTGCCGCAGGATATCTCGATTATCGGCTACGATAACGTGCGCAACGCCCGCTATTTCTCTCCGGCGCTGACCACAATCCATCAGCCAAAAGAACGCCTCGGTGAAACGGCCTTTAACATGCTGCTCGACCGCATTATCAACAAACGGGAAGAGTCGCAGACCATAGAAGTCCATCCTCGCCTCATCGAACGCCGCTCGGTGGCCGACGGCCCGTTCCGCGATTACCGCCGCTAAGCCTCTTCAGGAGCCCGGGATTCGTTCCCCGGCTCCTGGAGCCATTCCTGATTCATCGTCTCACTGTCCCCTAAATAGTCCAGCAGCCAGCTCAACGCAGGCGAGGCGTCATCCTGCCGCCACGTCAGGCAACAGGCCGCATCCGGGAACGGGTTCTCCAGCCTCAACTCTTTCCAGTCGCCACGTTCGAGCCACGGTTTCGCAATGTGCGTGGGCACCATGCCAATGCATAATCCTGCCGTCAGGCAATCGGCGCCCGACGCCCAGTCCGGCACCACCACGCGGCGCTGGTTGTCCAGAAGCCAGGTAATGCGCTTGGGCAACGAGCGGGACGTGTCCTCCAGCACCAGCGACGGCCAGGGCCGAATTTCATCATCAAGGATGATCTCCTCGTGTTGCGCAAGCGGATGGTCTGCCGCCACCACGCAGCGCCAGCTCAGTGCGCCCATGTCCCGAAACGCGTAGCGCCCTCCGACGGGGATCGCCTGCGTTGCGCCTATCGCCGCCTCAACGCGCCCGTCCGCCAGCGCATCCCACACGCCGTTGAAAACCTCCTGAAACACCCTCAGCTCGATGTCCGGGAAATGACGATAAAAATCGAGCACTAGCTGGCGAGTACGCTCCGGCTTCACGATATTATCTACCGCGATGGAGAGATGCCCGCGCCAGCCGTTGGCTATCTGCTGGCACTGCTGGCGCGTTGCCATCATTTTTTTGATAACAGAACGCCCTTCTTTAAGAAAGAAAGCCCCAGCGGCGGTCAGCTCAACGTCCCGATGACGTCGTTCAAACAGCGGTACGGCCAGCCACTCTTCAAGTTGGCGCACGGTATAGCTGATGGCAGAAGGCACACGATGCAACTCCTGCGCTGCCCCGCTGAAACTGCCGTTGCGCGCCACGGCATCCACGACTTCGAGAGAATATTCAGACCACATGTTTTTTGCCTGCAAAAAATTTGAATGCAACGCGCAAATATTAGCGTTTCACAAGCGGTTTTGCACTCCGTAGACTCCTGCCCCGTTAACCTGCTATCAAAATCAAGAGTGAAATATGCAACCATCAAAGGGATTTCTTATCTGGCTGGCTGGCCTGAGCGTACTCGGCTTTCTCGCCACAGACATGTACCTGCCCGCCTTTGCGGCCATTCAGCAAGACCTGGGGACTAACGCCTCGGCGGTGAGCGCCAGCCTGAGCCTGTTCCTGGCGGGCTTTGCCTTTGCCCAGCTTGTCTGGGGGCCACTTTCCGATCGCTTCGGGCGTAAACCCGTGCTGCTGATTGGCCTGGCGATGTTTGCCGTCGGCTGCATCGGGATGCTTTGGGTGCGGGATGCAACGTCGCTTCTGGTCCTGCGTTTTATCCAGGCCGTGGGCGTTTGTTCCGCCGCGGTCAGCTGGCAGGCGCTGGTAACCGACTATTACCCGGCCAACCGTGCAGGCCGTATCTTTGCCACGATTATGCCGCTGGTAGGGCTTTCTCCGGCGCTGGCACCGCTGCTGGGAAGCTGGCTGCTGAACCATTTTGAATGGCAGGCCATTTTTGCCGTACTGTTTGCCATCGCTTTGCTGCTGATGATCCCTACGCTACGCCTCAAGCCTCGTACTCAGCACCACGAGCAAACCGCAGACAACAAGGTCAGCTTCTTCTCTTTATTACGCTCTCGTATTTACGGCGGTAACGTGCTGATTTACGCCGCCTGCTCCGCCAGCTTCTTCGCCTGGCTGACCGGCTCGCCGTTTATCCTGAATGAGATGGGCTACGGCCCGGCAGCGATTGGCCTGAGCTATATGCCGCAGACGGTCGCTTTCCTGGTGGGCGGCTATGGCTGCCGCAGCGCGCTGCAAAAATGGAACGGCAAGCAACTGCTGCCGTGGCTGCTAGCGCTTTATGCCCTGAGCGTTGTGGCGACGTGGGGCGTGGCGGTCAGCGGCTATGCTGACCTGACGCTGTTGCTGATCCCGTTCTGCATCATGGCTGCGGCAAACGGTGCCATCTACCCGATCGTTGTCGCCTCTGCGCTGCTGCCGTTCCCGCAGGCAACCGGGAAAGCAGCAGCGCTGCAAAACACCCTTCAGCTTGGGCTTTGCTTCCTCGCAAGCCTGATGGTTTCCTGGCTGGTGACGACCCCGCTTATCACCACCACCAGCGTGATGCTGGCGACTATCCTGCTTGCCGCGCTGGGGTATGCCCTGCAGAAAACAGCGGATCGAGAGGCTGAAAGCAAAACGCGCCGCGAGTTTTCTAACGCACAGTAACAGCAGCGATAATGTGAATGTTGTGTGATTAGCTTGCTAACAATATTCCGTTGAACCCTCAATAAAACGGGCTTATAGTAATGGCGGTTCTGCTATAAGCCTTATCAATTTTATTTTTGCGGAAGCCGGAGCGCTTCCGTTTTTCCATGGATGGCCTTTCAGTAAGGGAGAATCCTTCCTTTCTCTGTTCTACGTCGGATATCAGGCACGCGGATTTTTCCGTGAGAGTTCTCACAAGCCGTGAATAGCGTCTACGCTGTTTTAAGGTTCTGATCACAACAAGGTGATGGAGAAGCTATGAGTTCATCGTGTATAGAAGAAGTGAGCGTACGAGATAACGAATGGTATCGTATCGCAAATGAAATGCTGAGTCGGGCAGGTATTACGCTCAACGGCTCAAACCCTTTCGATATTCAGGTTAAAAACCCGGATTTTTTTAAACGCGTTCTGCAGGAAGGTTCCCTCGGCCTTGGCGAAAGCTATATGGACGGCTGGTGGGAATGCGAACGGCTGGATATCTTTTTCACCAAAGTCCTGCGCGCCGGGCTGGAAAATCAACTGCCCCATCATTTCAAAGATACCCTGCGTATCGCGGCGGCAAGGCTGGTTAACCTGCAGTCGAAGAAACGCGCCTGGATAGTCGGCAAAGAGCATTACGATCTTGGCAACGACCTGTTCAACCGGATGCTCGACAAGCACATGCAGTATTCCTGCGGCTACTGGAAAGAAGCCACCAATCTCAGCGAAGCGCAGGACGCCAAGCTCAAAATGATCTGCGAAAAACTTCAGCTTAAACCCGGCATGAAGCTGCTGGACATCGGCTGTGGTTGGGGCGGTCTTGCCGAGTATGCCGCGCGAAACTACGACGTTTCAGTCTTCGGCGTCACCATCTCTGCGGAACAACAAAAAATGGCGCAGGCGCGCTGCAAAGGCCTGGATGTGACCATCCTTCTGCAGGATTACCGCGACCTGAATGAGCAATTTGACCGCATTGTCTCCGTCGGGATGTTTGAGCACGTTGGGCCAAAAAATTATGCCACCTACTTTGAGGTTGCCGACCGCAATCTCAAACCAGACGGTATTTTCCTGCTGCACACGATAGGTTCTAAAAAGACCGACAACAACGTCGATCCGTGGATTAATAAGTACATTTTCCCTAACGGTTGCCTGCCTTCTGTGCGTCAGATTGCCGACGCCAGCGAGCCGCATTTTGTGATGGAAGACTGGCACAACTTCGGCGCCGACTATGACAAAACGCTGATGGCCTGGCACGAACGTTTTCTCGCCAGCTGGCCGGAAATCGCCGATAACTACTCTGAACGCTTTAAAAGGATGTTTAGCTACTACCTGAACGCCTGCGCCGGTGCTTTCCGGGCACGCGATATCCAACTTTGGCAGGTAGTCTTCAGCCGCGGCATCGAGCACGGTCTGCGCGTTCCTCGCTAAAACCAGCCCGGCGTTTGCCGGGTTTTTTCATTTTCAATTGTCTCTCCTTGCGCACCAATGTGATTAGCCTCACAGGTTTAGGCCTGTCTGAGCGTGGCGGCTTGATCTGCTTAACAGATATCGTTTCCTGCCATAGAAACCGGTTTCATCAATCACAGACAATCACGACATTGAGCGAATAAATGATTGCCTGTCGGAGATGACAGGCCTGACCGTGAGGATAACGATGAAATACGCATTTCCTGAGCATTTCTGGTGGGGCAGCGCCGCTTCCGGCCCACAAACCGAAGGTGAAGCGCTGAATTTTGGCAAGTCTGAAACCATCTGGGATCGATGGTTCGTCGAGCAGCCGAACCGTTTCCACCACGGCGTCGGGCCGCAAAATACCTCCACGTTCTATCAGCGCTGGAAGCAGGACATCGCCCTGCTGAAAAAGCTCAACCATAATACCTTCCGCACCTCGATATCCTGGGCTCGCCTGATCCCGGACGGCACCGGCGAAGTCAACCCGCTGGCGGTGGAGTTCTACAATAAGGTGATTGACGAGCTGTTAGCCCAGGGCATTAAGCCGTTTATTAACCTGTACCATTTTGATATGCCAATGGTGATGCAGGAAAAAGGCGGCTGGGAAAGCCGTGAAGTGGTTGACGCTTATGCCGCCTACGCCAATACCTGCTTTGAACTGTTCGGCGACCGCGTGAAGCACTGGTTTACCTTTAACGAGCCGGTTGTGCCGGTTGAATGCGGCTACCTCTATGACTACCACTACCCTAACGTGGTGGATTTCAACCGCGCGGTAACCGTGGCCTACCACACCATGATTGCCCATGCGAAAGCGGTTAAGGCTTACCACGCGCGTAATGACGACGGTCAGATTGGCATCATTCTTAACTTAACGCCTTCTTACCCGCGCTCGCAGAACCCTGCAGACGTGAAGGCGGCAAACCTGGCTGACCTGATGTTCAACCGCAGCTTCCTCGACCCGGCGCTGCGTGGCGAATACCCTGCAGAGCTTATTGCCTTCCTGAAAGAGCACGATAAGCTGCCGGCCTGCCAGCCGGAAGATAAAGCCCTGCTTGCCGCAGGCGTCGTAGACCTGCTCGGCATTAACTACTACCAGCCGCGCCGCATTAAATGCCGCGACACGCTGGTTAACCCGGAGAGTCCGTTTATGCCGGAGTGGTTCTTTGAGTCCTATGAGATGCCTGGGCGCAAAATGAACCCTTATCGCGGCTGGGAGATTTACGAGCGTGGGATCTACGATATCCTGACCAATCTGCGCGAAAACTACGGCAACCCGGCCTGCTATATTTCAGAAAATGGCATGGGCGTGGAAAACGAGCAGCGCTTTATCAAGGCCGGGCAGATAGACGATGATTACCGCATCGATTTCGTCCGCGACCATCTGAAGTGGCTGCATAAAGGCATCAGCGAGGGCAGCAACTGTCTTGGCTACCATATGTGGACCTTTATTGATAACTGGTCCTGGTGCAACGCCTACAAAAACCGCTATGGATTTGTCTCGCTGGATCTCAATACCCAGCAGCGTACCATCAAGAAAAGCGGCGAATGGTTTATGAAAACCGCCGCAGAAAACGGGTTTAACGAGCAGGACTAACAAACAAAAACGGGGCCAAATGGCCCCGTTTTGTTATGGCTTGAAACGTTTATTCGCCGGCAGGAATTGCCGCCACCAGCGCCGCCTCGCGGCTGGCCAACACGCGCTCAACGGTGTCGACAATCGCCTGGGTCTGCGGGTCGATTTCAATGTTCACGCGCTGCCCCAGCTTTTTAGCGCCGAGAGTAGTACGCTCCAGCGTTTCTGGGATCAGGTGTACACAAAAACGCGTTGCCGTTACCTCACCCACCGTCAGGCTAATACCGTCGATGCCCACGTATCCTTTATAAAGGATGTATTTCATCAGGGCTTTATCCTGAATCTTAAACCAGATTTGGCGGTTATTTTCTGAGGTCAGAATTTTAGAAATTTCTGCCGTGGTCATAATATGGCCCGACATTAAATGGCCGCCGATTTCATCGTTAAATTTGGCCGCACGCTCTACGTTAACGCTGTCGCCCACGTTTAACTCACCGAGGTTGGTAATACGCAGCGTCTCTTTCATCAGGTCAAAGCTGACGTGATTCCCGTTAATTTCGGTCACCGTCAGGCAGCAGCCGTTGTGCGCTACCGAAGCACCGGTTTCAAGGTCTGGCAGCATTTCAGTTGGCATATCAATAACGTGGGTGCGGAAATTCGGTTTCTCATCGATGGAAACCAGGGTAGCCGTGCCCTGCACAATACCTGTAAACATCTAAAAACTCCTGGTAAATCACATGCGGTAACGCTACCGCCTTTAACAGACATTTTCGCACTTTAGCAGTTGGAAAATAAGCTTGCCAGCGCTCCTCGTGCTCACGCTATATTTTTGACTGGCGTATAAATAAACTCTCGCTACAATAGACTGGCTATCTCCCCTGTTCATCTTCTTGCTGCCTGTTTTGGCGGCTTTTTTAGTCTCTAATACATATAAAAATAATCAGGTGTAAACATGCAGAAGTACCTCACCGAAGCTCGCCAGCTCCTTGCTCTGGCGATACCTGTCATCATCGCGCAGGTCGCTCAAACCGCAATGGGATTCGTCGATACCGTCATGGCCGGTGGCTACAGCGCTACCGACATGGCGGCCGTTGCCATCGGCACCTCTATCTGGCTGCCCGCAATTCTCTTTGGCCACGGGCTGCTATTGGCCTTAACGCCAACCGTGGCGCAACTTAACGGCTCGGGCCGACGCGAGCGCATTGCGCACCAGGTTCGCCAGGGATTCTGGCTGGCCGGCATGGTCTCCGTGCTGGTGATGGTGGTGCTCTGGAACGCGGGCTATATCATTCATGCCATGCACAACATCGATCCGGAACTGGCGGATAAAGCCGTACGTTACCTGCGCGCGCTGCTTTGGGGGGCACCGGGTTATCTGTTCTTCCAGGTAGGACGTAACCAGTGCGAAGGCCTGGCAAAAACCAAGCCTGGCATGGTGATGGGCTTTATTGGCCTGCTGGTGAACATTCCGGTTAACTATATCTTTATTTACGGCCATTTCGGCATGCCGGAATTGGGCGGCGTGGGCTGCGGTGTGGCAACGGCGGCGGTTTACTGGGTGATGTTCTTCAGCATGCTTTCCTATATCAAGAAAGCCCGCTCGATGCGCGACATTAAAAACCCGGACGATTTCAGTAAACCGGACTGGGCGGTGCTTAAACGTTTAAGCCAGCTTGGGCTGCCGATTGCGCTGGCGTTATTCTTCGAAGTGACGCTGTTCGCCGTCGTCGCCCTGCTTGTGTCTCCACTCGGCATTACCGACGTTGCCGGCCACCAGATTGCGCTTAACTTTAGCTCGCTGATGTTTGTGTTACCGCTTTCATTAGGCGCAGCGGTGACCATCCGGGTTGGCTTCCGCCTTGGCCAGGGCTCAACCCTGGACGCGCAGGTCGCCGCCCGCACCGGCGTTGGCGTGGCGATTTGCCTGGCGATGTGTACGGCGCTGTTTACCGTCACCTTCCGCGAGCACATCGCACTGCTTTATAACGACAACCCGGCGGTTGTGGCGCTGGCTGCGCACCTGATGCTGCTGGCGGCGATTTATCAAATCTCCGACTCGATTCAGGTTATCGGCAGCGGCGTGCTGCGCGGCTATAAAGATACGCGTTCGATCTTCTTTATCACCTTTATCGCCTATTGGGTGCTCGGTCTGCCGAGCGGCTATGTGCTGGCGCTTACCGACTGGGTGGTTGAACCGATGGGGCCGGCAGGGTTCTGGATTGGCTTTATTGTCGGCCTGACCTCCGCCGCTATTCTGATGATGCTGCGCATGCGCTGGCTGCAACGTCAGCCTTCCGTCACTATACTGCAGCGTGCTGCACGTTAATTAAACAGAAGTGGCCGCGTCAGCGGCTACTTTCTCAACACTCTGCGCAGATGCTCGGCAATTGCGTGAAATCTGGAATAAAATTGCGAGTTTCCCCTTGCAAGCCCCGAGGTGTATCGCTAATATTCGTCCCCGCTGTCGCCAAGACAACAATGCGTTCATAGCTCAGTTGGTTAGAGCACCACCTTGACATGGTGGGGGTCGTTGGTTCGAGTCCAATTGAACGCACCATTTTCAGATATTCAGTGCGTCCGTAGCTCAGTTGGTTAGAGCACCACCTTGACATGGTGGGGGTCGGTGGTTCGAGTCCACTCGGACGCACCATATTTGCTAAAGCAGTTCCCTTCTGTATTCGCTTTTCTTCAACCTGATAAACTCCAAATTTCATTTTTACACGCAAGCCGTAGCGCATGAAAACGTCAATTTTAGCGTTTTGAGCGTCCGGCGGTGTTTTGGGATGCGAAAGCCCGAAAGGTTGCATATCATAAAGCGAGTTATTCACTAAACCACGACAGGTGACCTATGGAAATCGATCTCGATAATCTGGTTTTTTC
Organism: Cedecea sp. P7760; assembly: GCF_013386425.1. Classification (NCBI taxonomy): domain Bacteria; kingdom Pseudomonadati; phylum Pseudomonadota; class Gammaproteobacteria; order Enterobacterales; family Enterobacteriaceae; genus Cedecea; species Cedecea sp. P7760. The sequence continues at coordinate 29,062 of NZ_JACARU010000005.1, forward strand.
CGGATTAGATGAAGCCGAAGCGCGCAACGCCGAGCGCCAGGAAGACGCAGACAAAAAAGCTCAGTCCGTAGTGGCCGATGACGACTGCGGCGACGCCTGCAAAATCTGATAAAAAGACCGGCTTACTCAGCCGGTTTTTTTATGCTACGCCAATCTTCTCACAGCAATACATTTCACTTCTACCAGCAGCCCCGGGCGAGCCAGTTCGGACACCCCGACGCAAGTCCAGGCACAGTGCCCTCTCGGGAATAGGGCATCTTTCACCTCCCGAAAAACATCCATATGTTCCTTCATGTCTACGTGGTAAGTCGTCATCTCCACGACATCCTCAAAGCTGCAGCCCGCTGCCTGCAGGACCAGACGCAGGTTTTCCCAACAGGCCATAAATTGCGCCCTTGGGTCAGTGATTACCTGTAAATCAGGCGAGCGCCCCACCTGACCCGCGCAATAAACCGTGTTGCCTACCACCACCGCGGGCGCATAACCCGCCCGCTCAGCAAGCACTTGCATGGACGGTGGCATAATAATTTCTCTGTCTGACACGACTTTCTCTCCCCATTATTCAAAGGCGCGCAATCCGCACGCCCGCAGATGAATCATTTTTATCTCACCCGATATTGCCCGGGTTTAGCGCATCTTCCAGGAATCTTATCGCGTTTCTCAGCGCCTGGTCTGCCTCCGGCAATATCCCGGCAAACAAATGCCAGACGTGAAACATTTCCGGCCAAACTTCCAGCGTGGTGCGAACCCGGCTTTCGCTCATGTGGGACGCAAGGCGAATGGCGTCGCTCAGCATCACCTCGTTTTCACCAACCTGTATCAGCGTGGGAGAAAGTCCTTGTACATCGGCAAAAACCGGAGAGGCGTCCGGATGTGTGGGCAGCTCTCCGGCAAGAAAACTTCGGGCCAGTTGGTTCAGGAAAGCTACGCTGCATAAAGGATCCAGCCCATCCCGAACCGTTGCAGATGCGCCGCTATGCGTTAAGTTAGCCCACGGCGAAATCGCCACGGCGGCGGCGGGTAATGCAAGGCCCGCATCGCGCGCTTTACGCATCAGCGTGACAACCATCGCGCCACCGGCAGAATCCCCCGAGATAGTCAGCGAGCGCGGATTTATACCCTGCTCAAGCAAGGTTCGGTAGGCCTGAAATACGTCATCAATTGGCGTCGGGAAAGGAAACTCAGGCGCCTGACGATAATCAACCGCAAACACTTTAGCCTTCAGGCCGCAAGCATAACGTCCGGTTAATCCCCGATAGGCTTCTACCCCACCGTGAACGTAGCCACCGCCATGAATGTAAAGCATCACCCGGCCATCAATGACCTCCGCAGGCGTGACCAACATTGTCCCAACGCCGCCCAGGCTGACGTGAGCAAAGGTTGCACCCTCCACGGCAGGGAACAATTTATCAAGCTGTTTCACATACTCAGCCCGAACCTCTTTCCAGTCGGTATCAGACTGGCCATACACCTTCTTCACAACCGGCCCGGCGGCTTTTATCCAGCCCTTAAGGGCTGCCTGGGCGTTATCAGGAAGCATTTATTTCTCCATTGTCTACTGTGATTAAACAAAAAAGATTATGCTCAATGATTTGACGAAAAGGGTTCACCAATGCCGATCCGCTCAGGCGCTAAAAACCATTCAGAACTCGATCTCGGCAGCCTGCGTGTTTTCGTGGCCATCGCGGAAAGCGGGAGCTTTGTCGCCGGAGGAAAAGCGCTGGGATTAACCCGTTCCGCCGCGGGTAAAGCGATTGCACGCCTCGAAGCACAGCTGGAAACACGACTATTTAACCGCACAACGCGAAGCGTCGCTCTGACCCGCGATGGCTACGGTTTTTATGAGCGCTGTGCGCAGATTTTGCAGGATATTGAAGAAGCAGAAGCCAGCATCCGGCAGAATTTTTCCAGCCCCAGCGGAGTGCTTCGGCTCAGCGTCCCGGAAACGTGGGGCAAAGTTGTGCTACTGCCCTTTCTGAAACACACCCTGGCGACGTGGCCCCGGCTGGATATTGAAGTCAACTTCACCGACCGCGTGGTGGACCTCGTCGCAGAGGGGTTCGATCTCAGCCTACGACTGGGCAATTTGCCGAAAGATTCGCAGCTTATTGCACGAACCGTGCAGCGCATTCGCCCTCATCTTTTTGCCTCTCCGGACTATCTGGCCAGCTCTGGCGTGCCGGGCGTGCCGGAAGATCTTCGCCTGCACCAGCGCCTGATTTACGGCCTGAGCCCGCAAACGGCTGACTGGACGCTGTTCACGGCCGGCAATGAAAACGTGGTGGTTGAAGGGCACAGCAGGATCCGCTTCGACAGTGGAGAAGCTATTTGCGCCGCCGCTGTTGCAGGCTTAGGCATCGCTTTTCTGCCTGCTTTTCTGGTGGCCCGGTATGTCGCAGAGGGCACTCTGGTGCCTGTGCTGCCAGAATCAGGCGGCGCGCCTCTGAGCATGAACGTGGTGTACCCTAATCGAAAACATCTGCCGGCCAAAGTCAGGCTGTTTATCGACAGCCTGGTGGAGCATCTAGCCACACGCTGACAGACAGAAAATGCGGCGCCCATAATGGTCCTCATGAGATTGTCCCCCGCGTTTGCCTGATACACGTTTTGGCGGCCGCGGCGCGAATAAAGCCAGCCAGAACAATAACTAAAAAGCTCAAACATTCATCAGACGGCAAAAACAGGGCTTGTCAACGCCCAAATCGCCAGTCATAATAATGTCACTTCCCGCTGTGGAAGTTAAAAAAGTAACAAACTCAATGACTTACTTTTTTATCAGTCATACCCAGTGCGTTCATAGCTCAGTTGGTTAGAGCACCACCTTGACATGGTGGGGGTCGTTGGTTCGAGTCCAATTGAACGCACCATTTCTTTTTCTTTTCATTACTTCCGAAACCCCACAAACATCTTGCAACGCCCCGATAACAACTCGCTGTAAAACTGTGCACTCCGTCGCTGAATCAGCGGTTTTGGTTCCTTTTCCACTCAACTTTATCTATACTACGCGCGTTCTTAACTTGAATGGTTTCAGCTCATTGGACTCCTTTTTTATACAACAACATTGTCTGACGCTTTCCCCGGCTGAACCACAAGCACACTTTCCTCTGCACGCTTTATTTCTGTCACCTATCCTTACCAGGTGCCACGTTCAACACCACAGTATTCTTTTAAGCTCCGGCAGCCCTGTCTTCCGGAACCGAGTTTTAACAATCCTCCTCAACTTATAGATAAGACTGTCATGAAAAAGACTAAAATCGTTTGCACCATCGGTCCAAAAACCGAATCTGAAGAGATGCTGACCAAAATGCTCGACGCGGGCATGAACGTAATGCGTCTGAACTTCTCCCACGGTGACTATGAAGAACACGGTCAGCGCATCAAAAACCTGCGCAATGTAGTCGCTAAAACCGGTAAAAAAGCCGCTATCCTGCTGGACACCAAAGGCCCAGAAATCCGTACCATCAAGCTGGAAGGCGGTAACGACGTTGCGCTGAAAGCCGGTCAAACCTTTACCTTCACCACCGACAAATCCGTAGTCGGTAACAGCGAAATCGTTGCGGTAACCTACGAAGGTTTCACCAACGATCTGTCCGTTGGCAACACCGTACTGGTCGATGATGGCCTGATTGGCATGGAAGTTACCGCCATCGAAGGTAACAAAGTAATTTGTAAAGTGCTGAACAACGGCGACCTGGGCGAGAACAAAGGCGTTAACCTGCCGGGCGTGTCCATCGCGCTGCCAGCGCTGGCTGAAAAAGACAAACAAGACCTGATCTTCGGCTGCGAGCAGGGCGTTGACTTCGTGGCTGCTTCCTTCATCCGTAAGCGTTCTGACGTGGTTGAAATTCGTGAGCACCTGAAGGCTCACGGCGGCGAGAAGATCCAGATCATCTCCAAAATTGAAAACCAGGAAGGCCTGAACAACTTCGACGAAATCCTCGAAGCGTCTGACGGCATCATGGTTGCTCGTGGCGACCTGGGCGTTGAAATCCCGGTTGAAGAAGTTATCTTCGCGCAGAAGATGATGATCGAGAAATGTGTTCGTGCACGTAAAGTGGTTATCACCGCGACCCAGATGCTCGACTCTATGATCAAAAACCCACGCCCTACCCGTGCGGAAGCCGGTGACGTTGCTAACGCCATCATCGACGGCACCGACGCAGTTATGCTGTCCGGTGAGTCTGCAAAAGGTAAATACCCGCTGGAAGCTGTGACCATCATGGCAACCATCTGCGAACGTACCGACCGCGTGATGAGCAGCCGTCTGGACAACAACAACGACAGCCGTAAACTGCGCATCACCGAAGCCGTTTGCCGTGGCGCTGTTGAAACCGCAGAGAAGCTGGAAGCGCCGCTGATCGTGGTTGCCACCCAGGGCGGTAAATCCGCGAAGGCCGTGCGTAAATACTTCCCTAACGCGACCATCCTGGCGCTGACCACCAACGAAGTGACCGCGCGTCAGCTGGTGCTGAGCAAAGGCGTTGTGACGCAGATGGTGAAAGAAATTGCCTCTACCGACGACTTCTATCGTATGGGTAAAGAAGTGGCGCTGGAAAGCGGCCTGGCTCGCAAAGGCGACATCGTGGTGATGGTTTCTGGCGCGCTGGTCCCAAGCGGCACCACCAACACCGCGTCGGTACATGTTCTGTAATTGACTTGTTAACAAGTTTAATTGCCAAAAAGCGCCTTCGGGCGCTTTTTTTATATCCGCAGCAAACAGATCTTAATAAAAAAGCAAATCGAATTTTACTATTTAAGCCTGCTTTTTATTAAGATGAATCCGATGAAACTCCCCTGTTTTCTCTGTTTTTTTTAACTTTCCGGCTCGGTTCGGTGCTTCTTTGAGCGAACGATCAAATTTAAGGGTATTCCCAACAAAAATTTATTCTCATCACAAAAAAGTTTGTGTAATACTTGTAACGCTACATGGAGATTAACTCAATCTAGAGGGTATTAATAATGAATCGTACTAAACTGGTACTGGGCGCGGTAATCCTGGCTTCTACTATGCTGGCAGGTTGTTCTTCTAACGCTAAAATCGATCAACTGTCTTCTGACGTTCAGACTCTGAACGCTAAAGTTGATCAGCTGAGCAACGACGTGAACGCAGTGCGTTCTGACGTTCAGGCTGCTAAAGACGACGCAGCTCGCGCTAACCAGCGTCTGGACAACCAGGCTCACTCTTACCGTAAGTAAGAGTCACTGGTATAAAATGGCGCACAATGTGCGCCATTTTTTTTGCCTGTCGTTTTACCTCTTATCGCTACTGCGTGGCGCTCGTCGCCTCTTCCGCATTCACCACCCCATTCTTAGCCGACTGCACGGCTATCGCCGCCGCAGGCGTTTGCCCGGCTGACACAACCACCGGATAGCCTGCACGCCTGTACAGCGCCTTCTCCACTAAAGGTTTATCCACGCCGTCACCGCCACGGAATTCGCTAAAGCCGGCCGGCAGCACGTAAGGCATGGTTTGGGTATTCTGCTGCTCATCATGGGAAAGCGGCCGATGCACTTCGACATAGCGCACGCCGTTTGGCTCAACGGAGAATTTAACCGGATCGTTAATCACCCGTACCGGCGTCCCCGTTCTTGCCTGCTCGAACAGCGCCTTAATATCAGGCGCGTTCATCCTGATGCACCCTGAACTCACGCGCAGCCCAACGCTGTCCGGGGCACTGGTGCCGTGGATCAGATATTCCCCGTTACCATATGCCAGACGCATGGCAAAACGCCCCAGCGGGTTATTTGGCCCCGCGGGCACGACAGGCGGCAGCTTGATCCCTCTCTCCAGCGAACGTTGGCGAATACCCGCCGTCGGGGTCCAGGTTGGATTAGGGATTTTTTGCCCGATTTTCGTGGTCATCAGCGGCGTTTCCAGCCCCTGCAGGCCGATGCCAATCGGGTAAACCTGCACGATATTCTGGCCCGGCGGGAAGTAATAGAGTCGCAGTTCGGCCAGATTCACCACGATGCCTTCACGCGGGACATCGGGCAACAGAAGCTGACTGGGAATGGTCAGCACCGTGCCGGACCTGGGCACCGGCGCGATGGTGTTATTCGCCTCAAGCAGCAGCATCGCGCCGGTGTCAAAACGCCGGGCAATGGCCTGCAGGTTACGATCGCCTTCCTGGACGGTATAAGTCTGGTTTTGACCAATCAGGCGGCTGCCTTCTGGCGGTAAGGGATAATCAAGGGCTAAAGCGGGTTGAATGGCGCTAAGCGCGCCGATGATGGCGAGTGTGAGTAAAGACGCGTATTTCATACTTTTTATTCCTGTAGTCGCGCTGGCGGGCGCCAGCAGGCTGAAAACAAGCGAGGCGGAAAACCACCTCGCAAAACAGGACCATAGGTATGATTAAGTTTAGCTAAACTTAGCTGAGAGTGGAGGCTTTGTTGCGAATTGAGCGAATCATCGCTTCCAGCCCCTGGGAACGGGACGGCGTCAGGTGCTGAGCGAGCGCCATTTTTTCAAACCACGGTCGCACATCAAAGGCCACGATATCCTGCGGCGTCATCTGCTGATAGAGAATAAACACGATAGCGATAAGCCCCTTAACAATAGCGGCATCGCTGTCACCTTCCAGCATAATCACCCCGTCAGGCTGCTGGTGCATGACTATCCACACCTGACTCTGGCAGCCCTGAATAATGTTCTCCGGCTTGTGCTGGTCCGCCGCCAGTTCCGGCAGGCGGCTACCCAGTTCAATAATGTAGAGATACTTCTCTTCCCAGTTCGCACAGCGGCTGAAGTTTTTTAGCAGTTTTTCTTTATCCGGCAGCGTGGCCATGACCGTCTCCGTTATCCTAACAGGCTGTGGATACGCTGCAGGCCAGCGACCAGGCGATCCACTTCTTGCTCGGTATTGTACATGGCAAAAGCGGCACGGCACATGGCAGGCACGTTGTAAAACGCCATCAACGGCATCGCGCAATGGTGACCGGTACGCACCGCAATGCCGTAGTTGTCGAGAAAGCTGCCGACGTCATAGGCATGGTGTTTACCGAGATTGAATGCGAGCACGCCACGGCGTTCGTCAGGGCCATAAACGACCAGGTCAGGAACGGCCTTGAGCGCGTTTTGAGCGTAGCGCATTAACGAGCGCTCATACTCGCCAATCGCCTCCATACCGAGCCCCTCAACGTAGCTCAGCGCGGCACCCAGCCCGATGATACCGGCCGTGTTTGGCGTACCCGCTTCAAAGCGCCACGGCGCTGCGGCGTAGGTTGTGCCTTCGGTCAGGCTGACCGTGGCAATCATCGAACCCCCGCCTTCCCACGGCGGCATATCCTGCAGAATGCTCTCCCTGACATAGAGCACGCCGATGCCGGTCGGCCCATAAATTTTGTGCCCGGAGAAGAGATAAAAATCACAGTCCAGCGCCGCCACGTCGGTCACGTGGTGCATTACGGCCTGCGCGCCGTCCACCAGCACTTTAACGCCAGCCTGATGAGCCGTGGCTATCATCTCTTTGACTGGATTCTCGGTGCCAAGCACGTTAGAAACGTGCGTAATGGCCAATAACTTTGTGCGCTCGTCGATAAGCGTCGGGAAAACCTCAAGCTGCAGCGTACCGTCCTGGTTCAGCGGGATAACGCGCAGATCCGCGCCGGTACGTTCACACAGCATCTGCCACGGCACGATGTTAGCGTGATGCTCCATGGCGCTAATGATGATGTTATCCCCGGCCTGCACGTTGGCGTTGCCCCAGCTGTTGGCCACGAGGTTTATCCCCTCGGTGGTGCCACGGACAAAGACAATTTCTTCCGGTTTAGCGGCGTTGATGAACCGTGCCGTCTGGCTACGCACGTTTTCCATCAGCGTGGTAGCTTCTGCACTCAGCGTGTGAATGCCGCGATGCACCGCAGCGTAGCCGTTGCGGTAAAACTCAAGCTCGGCGTCAATCACCGCCTGCGGTTTCTGCGCGCTGGCAGCGCTGTCGAGGTAGGCCAGCGGCTGCCCGTTGACCTCGCGGCTCAGGATGGGGAAATCCGCCCTGACCTGCTCAATTGAAAAACTCATGCCTTGCCCCCTGCAAAGCGCCGGGCGATACGCGCCAGCACCTGCTGTTTTAAGGCCTCGTCGCGAATACTTTCGGTAAGCTCTGCGGCGAAGGCGAAGATAATCATCTGCTGCGCGGCCCGTTCGCTAATACCGCGCGAGCGCAGGTAGAACATCTGTTCGTCGTCAATACGCCCAATGGTCGCACCGTGGCTGCACTTCACGTCATCGGCGTAGATTTCCAGCTGCGGCTTGGTGTCCACTTCCGCAAGACGGCCAAGCAGCAGGTTGTTGTTGGTCATCTGCCCGTCGGTTTTAATCGCGTGCTGGGCCACTTTGATCATGCCGTTAAACACCGCGCGGCCTTTATCACGCACGATAGTTTTATGCAGCTGACGGCTGTTGCAATAACCCTTGTTGTGCTCAAGCCAGGTTCGGGTATCGCACACTTCGTTATTCACCGGCAGCGCAAGGCTGTTGATGTGCAGCTGGTTGTTCTCGCCGTTAAGCTGCGTGCTGGTGTTGTGGCGCAGTACCGCCGCCCCCAACAAGAAGCTGTTACTGTGAACCGTCGAGTCCTGCTCAATCAGCAGATCGTTGTGGGCAAAGTGGTAGCTGGCCGCATTTTCAAACGCCAGCTTATAGTGGTTAAGCTGCGCGTTGGCGGCCACTTCGACGGTAAATCGCGAGCCGGTAAAATGTGCCGCATCGTCAAGGCTGACAAAGTGCTCTATCACCGTGGCCTGAGCACCCTGCTCAAGCACCAGATGGTGACGATAATGCGCCGTCGCCATCTCCTGCCCTGCGCTACCGCGAGTAACGTGCATCAGCAGCAGCGTTTTCGCAGGTTGGGTGTTACGCGCCACGCGGATATGCGTCACCGTCTCCGCCAGGCTTTCCGTAAGATGCAGGAAAACTTCACCCTGTACCGGCGCCGGCAGCGTTTGCCTGTCATCGTCGATGCTAATCGCAAAGCCGCTGTCTGCCGCGTTATCGCTCAGCTCAGCGCTGAAATGCCCGTCAACAAACACCAGCCGCAGCGCATCTACCGGCAAAGCCAGGTCATCACGCTGCTGCGCGCTCAATGGCGACTGTGGCGCGAGCACAAACTGGTTGTTCAGCAGGCCGTCGAGCGGCGTGTATTTCCAGTTTTCATGCTTGCGCGTCGGCAGCCCCAGACGCAGCAGCTGCTGCATATGCTGCTGGGCTACCTGCGAGCGCCCGGTCCCCTGTGCCTCAAACAGATGATGCCACTGCTGGAGGGCGTTGCCGTTACTGCTGTTCGGTAAGCCAGCCATAACCCTGCTCCTCCAGTTGTTTCACCAGGCTGAAATCGCCAGATTTAACGATGCGCCCCTGATACAGCACGTGAACAAAGTCAGGCTTGATGTAGTCCAGAATGCGCTGGTAGTGGGTGACCACGATGAATGAGCGTTTGCCGTCGCGCAGCGAGTTAACGCCCTCGGCGACAATCTTCAGGGCATCGATGTCCAGCCCGGAGTCGGTTTCATCGAGAATGCACAGCTCCGGCTCCAGCACCGCCATCTGCAGAATATCGTTACGCTTCTTCTCCCCGCCGGAGAAGCCGACGTTCACCGAACGGGTGAGCAAATCTTCCGGCATTTGCAGCAGCTTGATTTTCTCTTCCATCAAATCCTGGAAGTCGAAACGGTCCAGCGACTCCAGGCCACGGTATTCACGCACCGCATTCAGAGCGGTTTGCAGGAAGAACTGGTTGCTGACGCCGGGAATTTCCACCGGATACTGGAAGGCCATAAAGATGCCTTCACCGGAACGGTCTTCCGGCGACAGCTCCAGCAAATCTTTGCCCTTGAACTGAACCGAGCCGCCGGTCACCTCGTAGTCTTCACGCCCGGCAAGCGTGGCGGACAGGGTACTTTTGCCGGAGCCGTTCGGCCCCATGATGGCGTGGACTTCGCCAGGCTTCACTTCGAGGTTTAAGCCACGCAGGATCTCTTTGTCCTCAACGCTGACCTGTAAATCTTTAATGCTTAACATAGTTTTCCCTTAATCCTTAACCGACGCTGTGTTCGAGGCTGATGGCTAATAATTTTTGTGCTTCCACCGCGAATTCGAGCGGTAACTCTGAGAACACGTCTTTGCAGAACCCGTTGACGATCATTGAGATGGCGTCATCTTCGCTGATCCCGCGCTGCAGGCAGTAGAACAGCTGATCTTCACCAATGCGTGACGTGGTAGCTTCGTGCTCCAGCTGCGCCGTGTTGTTCCGACACTCCACGTACGGGAAGGTATGCGCCCCGCTGTCCGGCCCGATCAACATTGAGTCGCACTGGGTGAAGTTACGGGCGTTGGTGGCCGTCGGCATAATTTTCACCAGGCCACGGTAGCTGTTCTGGCTACGACCGGCGGAGATCCCTTTCGAAATGATCGTCGATTTGGTGTTCTTGCCGATGTGGATCATTTTGGTGCCGGTATCCGCCTGCTGATGGCCGGAGGTCAGCGCCACGGAGAAGAACTCGCCGATGGAGTTGTCGCCACGCAGGATCACGCTCGGGTATTTCCAGGTGATGGCTGAACCGGTTTCCGACTGCGTCCAGGACATCTTGCTGTTCTCACCTTCGCACAGGGCGCGCTTGGTGACGAAGTTCAGGATGCCGCCGGTGTTGTTATCGCCCGGGAACCAGTTTTGCACCGTGGAGTACTTCACTTCGGCATCGCGGTGAATAATGACTTCCACCACCGCGGCGTGCAGCTGATAGCTGTCACGAACCGGCGCGGAACAGCCTTCGATGTAGCTCACGTAGCTGCCTTCATCTGCCACTAAAATCGTGCGTTCGAACTGGCCGGTTTTTTCCGCGTTAATGCGGAAGTAGGTGGACAGTTCCATCGGGCAGCGCACACCTTTCGGGATGTAGATAAAGGTGCCGTCGGAAGCGACTGCGGCGTTAAGCGCGGCGAAGAAGTTGTCGTTTGACGGCACCACGGTACCCAGGTATTTTTTCACCAGCTCCGGGTAATCGTGAATGGCCTCGCCGAAGGAGCAGAAGATAATCCCCTGCCCGGAGAGTTTTTCGCGGTAGGTCGTCGCCACGGAAACGGAGTCAAAAATGGCGTCGACGGCCACTTCACTGCCTTCCCGCACCGGGACGCCCAGTTGTTTAAACGCCTCTTCCACTTCGTTAGTCAGGAAGGCATTAGGCGGCTGCTGAACCGCGCCAGGCTGCGAGGCACAGGTATCGTCACAGCTGCCGCAGGACGGCGCGGAGTAGTAGCTGTAATCCTGATAGTTAAGCTTGTCGTAATTGGCCTTCAGCCAGTGCGGCTCTTCCATTTTCAGCCACGCATGGAACGCGTTCAGGCGAAACTCCAGCATCCAGTCCGGCTCGTTACGACGGGCAGAAATTGCCCGAACCACCTCTTCGTTTATGCCCTTCGCCAGCTGCTCGGTTTGCAGCTGGGTGAAAAAGCCCTCTTTATAATTGAGGTTTCCGGTCCAGGTTTTGACATCGTCAGTTGCTTCAGTATTACGAGACATAGTACCGCCTATACCCCAAAGCTTTCGCCGCAGCCGCACTCGTGCTGCGCTTTCGGGTTATTAAATTTAAAGATCTGATTCAGGCCTTCGCGCACGTAATCCACTTCGGTGCCGTCAATAAAAGGCATGGCGGAGAGCGGCACCCACAGGCGCGCGCCGTCGAACTCATAAACCAGGTCGTCCGGCTTTGGCTCGGTGACCGTGTCCAGTACGTAGCCAAAACCTGCGCAGCCCGTCTGTTTGATGCTCAGGCGTATGCCCTGTAGCTCGGGTTGTTTTGCAGCCAGGTCGCGAATATGCGCGCTGGCGGCCGGAGTCAGGGTCAGCCCCTGCCAGGCAAAATCGTTGGGATCAAAGGAACCGGTTTGCACATCCATTCTTCACCTCATCATTCTCTGCGCCCGAAGGCCGATACCCTTATGTTAATGATAACAATTATCAATACAACGTTATGAAAACAGGGGTATTCGCGAAACGCTGGTTTTTTGCGCGTCTTTACTAAGGATAGACCGTCGGCAAACTCTTGCAGATGGCGAAAAGAGCTGTTTAAGCCACTGGTGTAAAAGGAAATATCAAAGAAGAAAAGCGCCTGAAGCCGGCAAGGGAAAAGATGTATCGAAAATAACTATTTATGTGATTGGAAACGCACTGAATGAGAAATCGCACCAACAAAGTACCAGTAATTTTCAGTCTTCCAGCGGCAAAATCCCCGACCTCGATTTATCAGCTATCCTCCTGATAAGGAAAAAGGGAGTTTAGCCAGATGCTGAAAATGATAATGGTCACCGCCCGCGATCGCGTGAGGCTGCAGGAAATCACCGGCGTTCTTATCCGCTATGGCTTGCAGGACATCGTAAAACTGCTGGGGTTATCCTCGCTGCATAACAAAATCCGCGGCAGCAATGCCCATGATGTATTGCCAATGCCCCAACGCCTTTGCGCCGCGCTCGAAGAATTGGGTCCGACGTTCGTGAAGCTCGGGCAAATTCTTTCTACACGCAGCGATCTGCTGGATCCGGCATGGACTGAAGCGTTGAGCCAGCTGAATTCCAGCGCCAATCCACTTCCGTGGTCACAGCTTGAACCTCAGGTCATCGCGACGCTTGGCGCTGCGCCTGCCGACGTTTTTGCCTCATTCGATGAAACTCCGCTCGCCAGCGGTTCAGTGGCGCAAATCCACAGAGCGCGTCTACGAACGGGCGATGAGGTGATTGTTAAAATTCAACGCCCCGGCATTGAAACCACCCTCAAAGCAGACCTGCGGCTGCTGCGTTATCTTGCCGAAAGCCTCGAGCAGCAGAGCCCGGCCCTGGCCCGCTTTCAGCCTGTGATGCTGGTGCGTTATCTGGAGAATGCGCTGTATCAGGAGCTGGATTTTTGCCATGAAGCGGCCAACGGTGAAAAATTCTATCAATTCTTCGCCGGTTCCGACGATATCGCGATTCCAAAGATCTACCCGGAGTGGTGCAGCCCCACGTTAATGGTGCAGGCATTTTTGCCGGGCATTGCTCCGGTCGACGGCGCCCAGCTTGCCGCTGCAGGGTTTGACGGCCAGCTTCTGGCACAGACTGGCGCGAAGGCATTTATCGATATGCTCTTTAAGTTACGGATTTACCATGCAGACCCCCATCCGGGTAACGTGATGGCGCTGAAGGGTAACCGGGTTGGTTTTATTGACTTCGGGATGGTCGGCAACCTGAGCGAGGAGCGCCGCGATGAGCTGCTGTCGCTGATTTACGCCATTAGCGAGCGAGACACCGGCGGTATTGTCGACGCGCTTATCGTCTGGAGCGACCAGGACTCATTAAATCTCACCGATCTGGAGCTTGCCGCCGGTTATTTCCTGCAAAAACAGGGCAATCTCAGGCTACAGCTGGGGAAAGCGCTGACGGATATGCTTTCCACCGCCCGCGAATTCCGCCTGACCTTACCGCCCGATCTGGTTTTGCTCTTTAAGGCACTGATTACCGCCGACGGCGTGCTGCTGAGAATGGATCCGCAGTTCGATATCATCAGCATTCTTCGTCCGGTGATTAAAAAGGAGATGTTGAAACGCTACTCCCGCGCAGGAAGCCGCAGGCATCTGCTCAGGCTCGGCAACCGCCTGCTCGACGGTGGAGATGCACTCCCGCAAACTTTGCGTCTGGTCATGCAGAGGCTGCGCCACGGCAAATTACACGCGGATATCAACGTAGAGAATATCAATCAGCTGGGAAAGTCGCTTGAACGTGCGGCATCCACGCTGGCTCTCGCCCTTGTTTTAGCCGCCCTGATGATAGTGGTGACGCCGTGGCTGTTTGGCCTGAAGGTAACACTATTGGGCATTCCACTGTTCCCTGCTCTCGCTTTATTGTGCGCCGTCGCAGGAAGCGTGTGGTTGATATTCAGATTGTTGAGGCGGTGAGCTTAGCCCCAGCGGAATAGCACCGAATAACAGTTATAGCTCCGCAAGACGGAGCTTCATTATTTTGCCAATGGTTATTTAATACAGGCTTGTAATCCAGGCATTAATTGGGACAGGTAAAAGATCCTGAGGGTGATCGCCACCAAATGTGGCCCACTTGCTTTTCCCACTAATAATGGTCGAGGCAACTCTGGCATTGGTCTCAGCATTATAAACAGAAATTTTTATTTCGATTCTGTCTGGAATACCGGACCACTGGGTAGCCCTGTCTTCCCAATGAAGGATCTGTGGAACCACATAGTAACCACGGCTAAGCGGATGCTTGTCTTTTAAACACATCAGATCTTCACAATCAGAATATACGCTAACGCTATCGGAGTGGCGCAAAATTGCTGCTTTAACGACTGTGGCGGTGGTTTCGCCAGACCCTGCGTAGCTGTGGGTTTCATAGACCCCATCAGTAGGTTTTGCTACCGCGACGGGTAAATCCTTGACTAACAGCTCAGTGCTCTTTTGAACATTATTGGTACTGTATTTAGCGGAGCAACCAGCAAGTAATACAACAGCAAAAACAAACAACAACCGTTTCATTATAATTCCTTATCGTTTAAAAGCTGGCGATAGTAGCAACGTTGTTGATGTTTAACTTAAATGTATATCAATAAAATAAGTGTTATAGCGGCAATGATTAAGCAAGAAGACTTGCCAGCCATTGCCGCGACGAATTAATGCACAGTATGCCGCAGCACCGGATAGGTAAACAGCAATAAATGGGTAATATTTAACCCGACGTGAAACGCGACGGCAACCCACAGTCGCCCACTCCACATCCATGCCAGGCCGTAAATAAGCCCCGCCAGCGCGGCAAAAATAATCAGCAGCGGCCCACCGGCGAAATGGAGCCCGCCGAATATTGCGGCTGAAATAATCAGTGCGGCAACCGGAGGCATAAAACCGGATAAACGCTGCTGGAGATAACCCCGGAATAATACCTCTTCCGCCAGGGAAACAAAGAAGATATTGGCGAACAGGAACGGCAATAGCCACTGCGGGAAATGCGGTTCAATCTTCAATCCACCCAGCGCCACCGCCAGCAACAGCAAGCCGGGGATCAATGCAACCAGCAGGATCCAACCGGGCCTCGCAGGCCGATATTTGGGCTCGCTAACAAACAGCGATTTCATCACCACCAGCAGAATAAAGGGCACCAGTGCCTTATCGAAGTTGTAATACATGGAGAACGGTGCGCTTTGCGGCCCGGCAATAACCGAGTCCAGCACCTTTGGATTATGGAAACCGGGAACAGCATGGATTGTCATCCCCACGGCAGCGGCTACCAGCAAAAACTCAAGCATGTATCTGGCCGGCTTTCTGTTTTCCACTTTCAGATAAGCCAGCGCAACAAGAGCAATTGCCGTGAGTGAAACAAGCGCCCGCCAGTCGAGTACGCCATCAAAGGCGCCCCACACCACCGTCGCCAATAATAAGCCGAGAGAAATCTTTTTATTAAATTGCAAAACCAATAAGGCCGCAGCCAGTAATATCCACATAGTTTGTCCTTAAATTTATAAACATCCTGCGGCGGGCTTTGTAGCAAAATTAGCTGCGGATATATAGTTTTTTAAGAAAATTATCACATGAAGAAATTACAAATGGACAACCCACGCCCCTGATGGCCGGGCGTGGGCTTATTTCAGCTATTGATTTACACCACCGCCGTCGTCAGGCGAGAAGTGCAACACAGCTGGTCTTGCTGATCGTAAATATCAATTTGCCACACCTGATGACGACGGCCGGCGTGTACCGCCCGGCAAACGCCGCGCACAATGCCGTCGCGTGCTGAACGGATGTGGTTGGCATTTACCTCAAGGCCAACCACCTTCTGTTCGCCTTCGGTGCACAGGTATCCTGCCACCGAACCCAGCGTTTCCGCCAGCACCACCGACGCACCGCCGTGCAGCAGGCCAAACGGCTGCCGGGTGCGCTCGTCCACCGGCATGGTGGCCTCTATTTCGTTGTCATCAAAACGCGTAAATTCGATACCTACATGGCCGACCATATTGTTCACGCCCATTTTATTGAGCGCGGCAAGCGTGGCTTCACGTCGCCAAATCATCCGATAATCTCCAGAAGAGCCTGTAATGGATGCCGTACGCCGTTGCCCTCAACGCGCTTGACCTGGCTGCGGCAGGAGTAGCCGGTTGCCAGACAGCGGTTGCGCGGCAGGCGCTGCATCGCCTGGTGCCAGGATAGTTCATAGATGCCCAATGAATTGGCGAGATTCTTCACCTCGTGACCGTAAGTGCCAGCCATGCCGCAACAGCCAACGCTGACGTTCTCGAGTTTCGCGCCAAAACGAGCAAAAATGCCGGCCCACTGGTTCGGGGCCGTCGGTAAAGCAGTCACTTCGGTACAGTGGCCGAACAGGTACCAGGCTTCGCCCGGTGAGTCCTGTACTTTCCGTTCTTTCAGCACGGCCTGGAGCCACTCGTGCACCAGCTGAACCTGAAAATCACCGCGTTCTTCACCTAATGTCTGTTTATATTCATCGCGGTAGCACAGCACCAGCGCCGGGTCGACGCCGACCATCGGCATGCCGAGCTTCGCAATGCGATTAAGAAACTCAGAGGTTTTGCTCGCCGTGCGTGCAAAACGCTGCAGGAAGCCTTTAATGTGCTGCGCTTTGCCGTTCGGCGAGAAAGGCAGCACCACGGGCTCATAGCCCAGCTTATCCGCAAGCTTGATAAAGTCAGCCACAACCTGAGCATCGTAATAGCTGGTGAACGGGTCCTGCACTACCAGCACCGTTTTCGCCCGCTGCTCGTCAGAATAGCGCTCCAGCTGTTCCAGCGTCGTGTTAGCGGAGCGGTGGCCAACCATTTGCTGCTGCAACGTCGGCGTGGACAGCATCGGCAGGTCAACCATGCCGATATGCCGGCGGGACAGGTTCTGCACCCACGGCTGGCTCATAAAGAAGTTAAAGGTTTTCGGCGCCCGCGCCATCAGCGGCGCATAGCTTTCAACCGAGGCCACCACGTGGTCCCGCAGCGGGCGCAGATAACGCGTGTGGTAAAGCTGCAGGAAGCGAGAGCGGAATTCCGGCACGTCGATTTTGATCGGGCACTGGGTGGAACAGGCTTTACAGGCCAGGCAGCCGGACATCGCCTCTTTCACTTCATGCGAAAAATCGTACTCGCCCTTGCTGGCATGCCACGAGTTGCGGGTACGCTCAATCAGCCCACGCAGGCTGGCGCGTGCCTCCGGCAGCTGTTTCTCAAGCTGCAGCGGGTCTACGCCGCGCTCGGCCAGCAGGCGCAGCCATTCGCGGGTCAGCGTGGCTCGCCCCTTCGGCGAGTGAATGCGATTGCTTGAGATCTTCATCGACGGGCACATCGGGCTTTTCACGTCGAAGTTAAAGCACAGGCCGTTGCCGTTACACTCCATCGCGCCGCGCCATGAGGTACGAACCGCGATGGGGATTTGCCGGTCGAACGTCCCGCGTTTTACGGCATCAACCTGCATCATCGGGTCATCTACGCCGAGCGGCGGGCAGATTTTGCCGGGGTTGAGGCGGTTTTCCGGATCGAAAGTGGCTTTAATGCGGCGCAGCTCTTCATACAGCGTTTCGCCGAAGAAAGCAGGGCTATATTCGGCACGGAACCCTTTGCCGTGTTCGCCCCAAAGCAGGCCGCCGTATTTTGCCGTCAGCGCCACCACGTCGTCGGAGATGCTTTTCATCAACATTTCCTGCTGCGGGTCACACATATCCAGCGCCGGGCGAACGTGAAGCACGCCTGCATCAACGTGGCCAAACATCCCATAGCTGAGGTTATGGCTATCCAGCAGCGCACGGAATTCAACAATATAGTCCGCGAGGTGCTGCGGCGGTACGCAGGTATCTTCGGCAAATGGAATCGGTTTTGCCTGCCCCTTTGCGTTCCCCAAAAGACCAACGGCTTTTTTACGCATGCCGTAAATTTTTTCGATACCAGCAAGTTCATCGCAAACCTGCCAGCCAATCACCCCGCCTTCGCCTGCGGCTATCAGGGCATCAAGGCGAGCGCATAATTCGGTCACCTGGCCGTCGATAAGCGGCTGGTCATCGCCGGCAAACTCGACGATGTTCAGGCCTAGCATCTCTTTATCCGGCACGTCGGTAATCAACTCGCTGACCGAGTGCCAGACGATATCTTCCCGCGCCAGGTTCAGTACTTTGGAATCGACGGTTTCTACCGACAGCGCCCGGGCATCGACCATGAAAGGCGCATTACGCAGCGCTGAGTCAAAAGAGTCGTACTTGACGTTCACCAGGCGGCGCACTTTCGGCAGGCGGGTAATATCCAGCTTCGCCTCGGTGATAAACGCCAGCGTCCCCTCGGAGCCGGTCAGGATACGCGTTAAATCGAACTTACTCAGATCGTCATTAAACACGTGCCGCAGGTCGTAGCCGGTGAGGAAGCGGTTCAGCCTGGGAAATTTATCGATTATCAGCTGGCGCCGTTCGCGGCATCGCTCAAGCACGGTGCGGTAGATTTTTCCGCTCGTTGTCTCTTCGCGGGCCAGCTCTTCGGCAAGCGGCGTGGCCATCTGGTGCGTGTCAAGAATTTCGCCGTCCATCAACACGGCACGCACGCCCAGCACGTGGTCTGAGGTTTTGCCGTACACCAGCGACCCTTGCCCGGAGGCGTCGGTATTGATCATCCCGCCCAGCGTAGCGCGGTTACTGGTGGAAAGCTCAGGGGCAAAGAAATAACCATGCGGCTTCAGGAACTGGTTGAGCTGATCTTTGATGACGCCAGCTTCTACCCGCACCCAACCCTGTTCAGGATTGATTTCGATGATGCGATTCATGTAGCGGGACATGTCCACGACTATACCGCCGTTCAGCGACTGGCCGTTGGTGCCGGTACCGCCGCCGCGAGGGGTAAAGACCAGCGATTTAAAGCGCTCTTCGGACGCCACTCGGGTGATAAGCGTCACGTCGGCGGTTGACCGGGGGAAAACCACCGCATCCGGCAGCAGCTGATAAATACTGTTGTCGGTCGCCATGGTCAGGCGGTCTGCGTAGCTGGTGGCGGTGTCGCCGGTAAAGCCCTGTTGCTCCAGTGATGCTAAATAGCTGAGCACCAGCTGAACGACGCCAGGTGCCTGAGAAATTTGTGGGATCATTGACGGGTAGACCCTGTGTTGCGTGTAAGAGTTATCGTTTGCGTGTCTGTCTTGTTTTTATCATATTCCGCCACGATTTGCGGCTGTTATTTCAGATAACGCGAAGCGAATTGCGCCTGTCAAAAATCAGGGAAATACATCATCATTAAATTATCGCCATGCGAATTTAGCGCGGGTGCATTTTATTGAGGTGATTCTTCCTATGGTTAAAGTCAGTCAGCCAAAGGATCTGCTGCAGATCCTGCTGTCCGTGCTGTTTATTTCGGTGATGATTATCGCCTGTCTGTGGATCGTACGTCCCTTTGTTTTAGGCTTTGCCTGGGCCGGGACTATCGTGATCGCCACCTGGCCGCTGCTCATCAAACTGCAAAACCTGCTGTGGGGAAAACGCTCGCTCGCGGTGCTGGTCATGACGCTGCTCCTGCTGATGCTGTTCGTTATTCCGATTGCCATGCTGGTGAACAGCCTGGTGGACAACAGCGGCCCGGTCATTAACTGGGCGACGAAAGGACATATGGAGCTGCCGACCTTTGAGTGGCTGCACAGCATTCCCCTCATCGGCGACAAGCTTTACAGCGGCTGGAATACGCTGGTAAACAGCGGCGGCAGCGCGATTATGGAAAAGGTTCGGCCGTATATCGGCTCGACCACCAGCTGGTTCCTCGGCCAGGCCGTGCACATCGGTACCCTGCTGATGCACCTCGGCCTGATGCTGCTGTTCAGCGTGCTGCTCTACGCGAAGGGTGAAACGCTGGGGAACGGTATTCGCCACTTCGCCTTCCGCTTAGCGGACAAACGAGGTGATGCCGCCGTGCTGCTGGCAGGCCAGGCTATCCGCGCCGTCGCGCTCGGCGTCGTCGTCACCGCGCTGGTTCAGGGCGTGCTGGGCGGCATTGGCCTGGCCGTCTCCGGTATTCCTTACGCAGCCCTGCTCACGGTGCTGATGGTGCTTAGCTGCCTTATTCAGCTTGGCCCGCTGGTGATTCTGGTGCCCGCCATTATCTGGCTGTACTGGAGCGGCGATACCACCTGGGGTACGGTGCTGCTGGTCTGGAGCTGCGTCGTGGGGACGATGGATAACGTGATTCGCCCGATGCTGATTCGCATGGGCGCAGATTTGCCGATGATCCTGATTCTTTCCGGCGTTATCGGCGGGCTGATTGCGTTCGGGATGATTGGCCTGTTCATCGGTCCGGTGCTGCTGGCCGTCTCTTACCGTCTGATTTCGGTCTGGATGCATGAGGCTCCCGCCCCGCAGGACGATCCGCACGAGGTGGTGGAGCTGTTAGAAGAGCAGGAAACGCTGGACGTGAAGAAATAAAGGATGTGGGGGAGTTTGTGGTGTTTATATTCACACAAACTCTCTATGCGACAACATCTAAGTTTCCGTTCACTCCCAGACCAGTTTCATATGCTGCCACTGCACCGGTGAACGACTCGGGGAAGTCACCGTCACTTCCCCGAGACCCCGGACTCCCGGCCAAATAAATCGCCGCAAGCGGTAAACCTCAGTTTTATCTCCCAGTCCTGGGTCGGCTGAGATGCGTTCCCGACGCTCTCAGCCTCCGGCCGTTCCCGACGGCCGGACCCTGGCCAGTCGGAGAGAAAACGGAGGCGATTTAAGCCGGAACCGAGCCTCGCTTCAAACCCGCAGCTACACAGAACGTCACAGTCGCTTCAAGACCCGCAGCCACGCCCTTTC
>NZ_JACARU010000050.1:0-11375 GCF_013386425.1 Cedecea sp. P7760
GAGTCGTTCACCGGTTCGGTAGTGACATATGAAACAGGACTGGAAGTGAACGGAACCTTAGCCAATCATACAGAGGGCGTATTTGTGACTAAGAGATAGCCGAATTGAAAGGGAAATTATCACTGCAATGGATAAAGGAAGATAATCCCGCTCTGGCCCACCACCAGCGGCTGCCCATTGAGTTTTAGCGGCTGCATCCAGACATCCATATTCATCATTAAGTCTACCAGGCCGTCGATCATTAACCCTTTGCTGGCGGTGCTGTAGTAAATCGGTGACCATGAGAACCATTGCCGACCCTGGCGCATGTCGGTTTGGGTAAACTTCCCTTTGAGTATAAAACGCGGATCGTCCGGGCTGGTGATGGTCGTTAAAATCGTGTTATTGACCATCTCCATGTGCGAGTCATAAACCTCTTTTCGCCGCGACATCAGGTCATAAAAGCCCATTTGGACATCGACGGTTATCTGGTGTCCGGGCGGCGTGTTGCTCTGAGACCAGCTGTAAAAACCGAGCGTGCTCAATATCAGGCACGTCATTAAGGCACTCAGGATCCATTTAGCCAACGCTACAGCCCTCCATTTCACCCAGTTTTCTTCGCGTTTCACGCAGGATTAAGTTGTTGAGCTGGCTGATATCGATGCGCCAGTGGTAGATTGCCATTGCCAACTGTTTATTTTCGCAGCTGCTTTTCAACGAAAAGGTGTAATTGAGCGTCTGATCGATGCTCTGGTAATACACATCCATCACGATAGACTGACTCTTAAGCAGCAAATTCATCTGGTAAAGCGTGCCTTTTAGCTTGTTATAAAGCTGATCTTTACTGTTGACTGCATGGCTTAAGGGGGCAATTTCGTAGAGACGAATATTGCTGTAGACGTTGCTTTCCTGCTCTTCATACTGCAGACGATGATCGCTGAACTCAAAATAGCGCCACGTCGAAAAGGCAGCGATAAGTACGACGACGACCATCAGCGAGGTCATCCAGGGAAAACCCTGCCACCAGCGAGCGCGAGTTTTTACCGGCACGCCGTTTGGGCTTTCAACAACAACGAAAGCGGGTTCCGGCCCCGCGAGTTTTTCTTCCGCAACGTCGGCTTCCAGAACGACCGGGTCTTCATAGAATACGGCTTCGCTTAGCAGCGCATCGGCTGAAGTATCAAGAACTTCTTCTTCATCTTTTTCAATAACATTGCAATAATCGGCTTCCAGCAAATAACCTTTTCGAGGTATGGTTTTGATTATCTTTTGCTGTTTTCCGTCATCTTCAAGCGCCGTGCGTAAAGCATGAATGGCGTTCGGCAAACTATTATTGCCAATAACTCTTCGTTCCCAAACAAGCGTAGTCAGCTCTTCTCTTGTGAGAATTTCTCCGGCATGTTGAATGAGCGTATCCAGCAGTTTTAATTGATATTCGCCGAGGCGTTTTCGTTCCCCACTGGTTAAATGAAGAATCGAGCCGGAGCTAATATCAATCAGCCAGTTATTCACAGCGCAGTAGCGTTTATTCATTTTTTTTTGGCTGCAGCCATTCCTATAATAATTAACGGATATCGTGAGGCTTATGCGTGAGCGCCACGAATACATTCGTCATCATTAAGTCCATTTAGTATTCATCACTGAACAGCCGCTCGCTGCGGAGGGAACGGAAGAACGGCCTGTTCTTATGCCCTGTGACGGATTCAACGGTCCAAAAGCGGAAGAAAAAGTGTGGTTTTTAAGACCGGAACCAGGAAGAAAAACTTCCTGGTCCCTTTTTTACGCTATAAAAGTGTGATTCGCAATGTGTTTTAAGACAATTCTCGGCCTGAATTATTAAATAACATGAGGGGAAGTTAATAAATATGAGTGCAGGAGGTGAATGTTATATGGATGATTTTAGATGTGAAAACGATGTTTTCACTCGAGCGTGTTATTAACGTTATTGGCCTTTTTTTTAAAGAGATAGAAGGTGATTTTTTATTAGTTTCTTCATTTAAGATTTATCTTAATTTTGTCGCTATGGTTTTTAATATTTGCCCTTTTAATATTTTGTTATTGCCAATGAGAATGACTATTAATGCACTAACATTGCCTGTTGTATAAAGAGGATGTGGGCAGGTAAAAAATAAAAATAGATTTAATTTTAATAGTGCAGGTGTCGTTTTATCTCCATACAACAGTCAGGAGACTGAAAATCAGGTTCATCAAGGAGAATAAAAAATGGCATTATCTATTTTCACCAGCGGCTCTTCCATGTCGTCCATCAACGCGCTGAATAAATCCAACAGCATGCTGTCCACCGCCATGGAGCGTCTGGGCACCGGCAAACGCATCAACTCTGCCGCTGACGATGCCGCAGGCATGCAGATCGCTTCCCGCCTGCAGGGCCAGAGCAACGGTATGGCCGTGGCTCAGCGTAACATCTCTGACGCAACCGCCATGCTGCAGACCGCTGAAGGCGCGTTCGATGAAGTCAGCAACATCATGTACCGCATGAAGGACCTGGCCACGCAGTCTGCGAACGACACTAATAGTGCAGACGATCGTAATGCGATCAAAGCCGAGCTGGGCGAACTGAACAAAGAGCTGGAAAATATCATGACCAACACCTCTTTCGGTGGCGATAAGCTCTTTGGTGCAACCGGTAAGCTGAGCGCCGACATGAACTTCCAGATTGGTGCCAGCACCGGGGAAGGCATGACCGTCAATCTGGGTACGCAGCTGACCGGCGTTACCGGGGCCAGCGGTATGGGCGGTATTACTGCTGCTATTACCAACCTGAGCGGCGGTACCACCGCGACTAGCGCAAAAGCATTGATGACTTCTCTGGAAGAGGGTCTGAAAAAGGTGGGTGAAATGCGTTCCGGGCTGGGGGCGAACATCAACCGTCTGGGCCACACCGCCGCGAACCTTGCGAACATGAAAGATAACACCGAGCTGGCGCTGGGTAACATTCAGGATGCTGACTTCGCGACCGAAGCCTCTTCCATGACCCGCAACCAGATGCTGGCGCAGACCAGCATGTCGATGCTGAAGCAGTCCAACAGCATGTCCGGCATGGTGATGTCTCTGCTGGGCTAAGACCTCACGGAATGAAACGAAAAACACCGCCTTCGGGCGGTGTTTTTGTTTGTAGGCTAAAAAAATGCATTTTTTTCACTTCATCATTTAATTTCTCTTCGCGGCGTGACGCTTTGATTCAGTAACGAAGCTTATGTAACAGTTACCGAATCAAGGAGATTCATTATGTCATTATCTATTTTCACCAGCGGTTCCTCCATGTCCTCCATCAACGCGCTGAATAAATCCAACAGCATGCTGTCCACCGCGATGGAACGCCTGGGTACCGGCAAACGCATCAACTCTGCTGCCGATGATGCCGCAGGTATGCAGATCGCTTCCCGCCTGCAGGGCCAGAGCAACGGTATGGCCGTGGCTCAGCGTAACATCTCTGACGCAACCGCCATGCTGCAGACCGCTGAAGGCGCGTTCGATGAAGTCAGCAACATCATGTACCGCATGAAAGACCTGGCCACGCAGTCTGCGAACGACACCAACAGCGCAGACGATCGTAAAGCGATCAACGCCGAGCTGGATGAACTGAACAAAGAGCTGGGCAATATCATGACCAACACCTCTTTCGGTGGCGATAAGATGTTTGGTGCAGGCGGCAAGCTGAGCGCCGACATGAACTTCCAGATTGGTGCCAGCACCGGGGAAGGCATGACGGTGAATCTGGGTACGCAGTTGACCGGTGTATCTGGTGGTATGGGCGGTATTACTACGGCTATCACCACGCTGAGCGGTACCGGGAACGCGGCCAACGCCAAGGCACTGATGACCTCTCTGGAAACGGGTCTGAAAGCTGTGGGCGAAATGCGTTCCGGGCTGGGGGCGAACATCAACCGTCTGGGCCACACCGCCGCGAACCTGGCCAACATGAAAGATAACACCGAGCTGGCGCTGGGCAACATTCAGGATGCCGACTTCGCAAGCGAAGCGTCTTCCATGACCCGCAACCAGATGCTGGCGCAGACCAGCATGTCGATGCTGAAGCAGTCCAACAGCATGTCCGGCATGGTGATGTCTCTGCTGGGCTAAGGCTTGCGAGATGGCAAAAAAACACCGCTTTAGGGCGGTGTTTTTGTATCTGAAGACCGCGCAACGGTTTCCTCCTGTGCGGAAATACACTTTCCCCTTATCAATTAATTTATTGATTTTATTGATATAAAAAACTGGCACGGTACTTGCTAACGTAATGGCATATTACGTTCGGCTAGCCCTACGTGCCCGCATTCCCGGAGATAAAAAATGTCTGATTTGACCAGCCTGGATCCTCAAAACCTGGCCACGCAGCTTGCGGGCTATGACATCGCCGCCATGCAGACGGCGCTGAAAAAACAGACCAGCTCTCTGACCGCCCAAAAAGCCGCATTAACGGCGTTACGTACCGCAATGAGTGATTTCCGCACGGCGTTGACCGGGCTGAACAAAACCGACAGCGGTATGCTGCAAAACGTGGCGACGACCAACGTTGAAGGCGTAGCTACCGTAACGGCGGGAAGCAAAGCTCAGAAGGGGACTTACAACCTGTTTGTTGAGCAGCTGGCGTCCGCCCACCAGATTGCGTTCGATGACATGACCGACGAGTCGATCAAGAACGCGACCGGCACGATGACTATCACCATTAACGGCAAGTCGATGGACGTTGAGATGGACGGTCTGGAGTCGATGTCTGACCTGACCAAAAAGATCAATACCAATAACGATAAAGATGCGCCAGGGGTAACCGCCTCCCTGATTCGCACCGACGGTAAAGTCAGCCTGATGCTGAGCAGCGATGAAAGTGGGGCCGACAATATCGTTGAGCTGGATACCAGCAAAATGGACGCCGCCAGCGCGCAAAAGTTTAGCGTGTCGGAAACGATAACCAGCGCGCAAAACGCAAAGTTCAGGCTCGGTGAGAGCGGCAAAGTCTATGAAAGCAGTTCAAATACTCTCGATAAGCTTATCGACGGCGTCACCATTGAGCTGACGAAGGCGCAAAAAACCGGCGATGAGCCGCTGCGCATTAATATCGGCGTGGACAACACCGCAACCAAAGAGCAGATGCAGAGCTTTGTGGATGCGTTTAATACCTTGAAAACCGAACTCGGCAAGCTGACCAACAGCGGCAGCGACGGGAAAGATCGCGGCGCGTTTGCCGGCGATGCCGGGATTGCCTCGCTGGAAAGGGATCTGAATAACCTGCTGCGCCAGACCTTCGGCGACAAAAATATGACCGACTACGGCATTACCGCCGGCCGGGACGGCAATTTATCTATCGACAGTACCAAGCTCGACAAGGCCCTGCAGAACGATCCTCAAGGGCTGAACGATCTGTTCAACGGCAACAACGGGCTGATTAAGAGCATGGATAAGTCGCTGGATAAATACCTCAATACCTCTAACGGGCTGCTGAAAGGACGACAGGAAACTCTGGATCGCCAGCAGTCAGAAATTGACACCAAAACCGACAAGATTCAGACGCGCTATGAAACCTCTTATAACCGCTATCTGAAACAGTTCACCCAGCTGCAGTCCATTATGACGCAGATGAGTAACACCATGAGTATGTTTGGCCTGGCCTAAGGGAGAGTCAGTTATGTATGGAAATGAGCAGGAGGCCCTCGGCCAGTATCAGCAGTCCGATCTGGCCATTCAGGCCGCAGCGGCAAGTCCACATCAGCTGGTGCTGATGCTGTTTAACGGCCTGATGGACGAGCTGGTTCGCGCCAGGAGCCACATTGCCGCTTGCCGCTACGAGCGCAAAGTGCAGAGCATCAATAAATGTATCGATATTCTCAACGCGCTCACCAGCGCGCTGGATTATGAAAAAGGCGGCGATTTGGCGTTAAGCCTCGCCAATCTTTACGACTATTGCGTGTATCGCCTGTATGACGCGAGCCACAAGCTTTCCGTTGAGTACATTGACGAGGTGGAAAAGATCCTCGGCAACCTGCAGGACGGGTGGCAAAAAATGGGCCAGCAGCATGGATGATATTCAGGTCATCCACTTTCTGACGCGTGCGCTGGAGGTGGCGGCAGAAAACGAAAACTGGTCGCAGGTGCAGGAAGTGGACAAGCAAATTGCCTCGTTTCTGGCCTCTTTAGCGCGTAACCCGCTGAGCGATGAGAAGCGGGTTGCGCTGGAGGCGCTGCGCCGTATGCATCGCAAAGTGAATGACAAGTGCCGCCTGAAAAGCGAAGAGCTTGAGCGAAAAATGGCGCTACAGCGTCGCAATCAGGAAGGCATTGCGGCCTACGCGGCCTTTATGGATGAGGGGGACATTAGATGATGAATATCAACTCTGCCTCCATCTTGCTGCACGATGCGCCGGTAACAACCGCCTCAGGGGTTATGCCAGGCGTAGAAGGCGTTGCTACTCCGCAGGGTATCACCGTTGCTACTCCGCAGGGCATCACTACAGCTGCTTCCGGTTTGCAGGCTGCGGTATCCGCACCACCGCTCTTTACGCAGGCATTACTCAACGTGCTGCAAGCCGTGCCGGCAGGTGAGGTTGGGCTGGAAACCGCCGATGCGGATAACGCCGTGATGGAAGAAGAAACTGCTGACACCACGGTAAGCGTGGACGCGCCCGTAGCGCTTCTCCAGCAAATTCTTGATGGGCTGCTTACGGTGAATGCAGCTTCTGCCGCGCCGGCTAATCCTGTCGCTAACGCGGTGGCGGATGCCGTTAATCCAGCACGGCCGGGCGGTGCGCAGCCTTCTCTCGCGGGCCTGCACGGCGTGAGAGCACCGGTCCAACAACCTGCTTCAACGCTGGCCGAGGCCGGTACGTTACCGCTTATGCAGCCGGTGACGTTAAAAAGCACGGAGTCTGTCGCCATTCAGCCAATGTTAAACATGGGCGAAAACGTGGCTATCTCCACGGCACGTCCGTCGGTTCAGCCTGGCGCTATGGGGAAAGAAACGCCGTCCATGTCGCCAACCGTCAAGCTGGATCCTGAACCTTCGCGCTGGGCTCAACAGCTGCAGTCTGCCCTGGGCGAGCGTTTACAGGTACAGGTTAAGGACCAGATTCAGCACGCGACTATCCGTCTCGACCCGCCGGAAATGGGCAAGATAGACATTGCCGTGCAGATCGAAAATGGCCGCGTGCAGGTCACGATTAATGCCAGCCAGGGGGAGGTTTACCGCGCGCTTCAGCAGGTCAGTAACGACTTACGTCAGAGCCTGACCGAGCAGAATTTTGTGCAGGTGAACGTCCAGGTTTCCTCTCAAAATGGACAGCGCGATGGCCAGCATCAATCGGCGCCACAGAAGCAGCCACAGGATGTTATGGCTGCCGTAAGCATTGAGGCGGATGCGAGCGCGCGCCGTGAAGATGCCTCCGTTCTACTGACCGTTTAAACACAGAAGATTATGACAATAAAAACTTTTTCTCTGGGGCTGCTCATTGCCCTTATTGCGGCCGCGTTTGCGGCGGTTTTGACCATAGTGGGTACTCACGTGCTGACCAAAGAGGAAGGGGAAAGCGGCATGCTGACCTCGTTGTTCAGCTCTTCGGATGTAAAGCACGTTGAGTTTGTGGAAATCAAAAATGTGGTTATCACCCTGCAAAGCAACGGCAGCAAAGAGCGTTACCTGCTGCTTGAACTGGCGTTAGCGGCGGATGAGCCTCGCGACGTCCAGTTGATCAACGATATGTCCCCCGCGATACGCGGTGCGACGGTAAGCCTGCTGTCCGATATGGACTACGAAACGGTGCGCGGTATGAGCGTTTCTGATCTTAAGAAAAGGCTTATGACGGCCTATACCGAGCGCTTTAAAAGCCTCAACAGCAAGATACCGTTCCGGGATGTGATCATCAGCAAGATGGTCTTTCAGTAAGTCACCACGGCGGTAAGAGAAATGATGGATTTTATTGCTGACGAGGCCCTGACGCCTGCGGAAGAGTCACGTTATGTGAATGCTTACTTACCGCTGGTGCATCGGGTTGTGAAGCAGCTTTCTTATCAGGCAAGCAGCGTGATGGACAGGGAAGATATGGAGCAAATTGCCCTGATGGGTCTGCTCACGTCTTTGCGTCGTTACGGTCATCCTGATGAACAGTTTGGGGCTTATGCCGTGCACCGTATTCGGGGCGCGGTTCTTGATGAGCTGCGTCAGCTTGACTGGCGTCCTCGCCGCCTGCGGCAAAAGACCCACAAGCTGAACGATGCCATCCGCGAGATAGCCCGCGAGCTGGGTCGTCCGCCTGGCTTTGTTGACCTTGCCGGGCGGCTGGAGATTACCGCCGAAGAGTATCAGGAGTATCTGCTGCTGGACTGCGCGAAGTCGATGGACAGCCTTGATGAGATTCTCAGTAGCGAAACGCATTCCGTCTCGCTGAATGGCCGGGATTTAGAAGAAGAAGTGATGGTGAGCCGAACGTTGAAAACCGCGCTGGCAAGCCTTGATGAACGTGAGCAAATGATTTTGACGCTGTACTACCAGCATGAAATGAGCCTGAAAGAGATAGCGCTGGTGCTGGGGCTGACGGAGGCACGTATCTGTCAGCTGAATAAAAAAATAGCGCAAAAAGTTGAGCAGTTTTTTTAGTGGTTTTTTGAGAAGTGGAAACTCATGCAAAAATTATTAGGTTTAGTGATCATTTTCGTCTGTGTCGTTGGCGGTTTTCTTATGTCAGGCGGGCGACTGGCTTCGTTCTGGCAGCCCGGTGAAATTATCATCATTTTGGGCGCAGGGTTTGGCGCTCTGGTGCTGGCTAACCCCAAACCTGTGCTGGCTGAAATGTACCGCCAGTTTCGCGGCGTGATGCGCAAAAACGAGCACACCGACGAATACCAGCGCCAGCTGCTGATGCTGCTGTTTGAGCTGCTTGAGCTGGTTCAGGACGGTGGACTTAAGGTGCTGGATGAGCACATTGAGGTCCCTGAGAGCAGCCCGCTGTTCCAAAAGTACCCGCTTATCCTGCGTGACAAAGCGCTGATCACCTTTATCTCGGATAACTTCCGCCTGATGGCGATGGGCAAAATTAACGAACACGAGCTTGAAGGGATCCTCGAGCAGGAGCTGGTGGCGATGGAAGAGGATCTGTTGCTGCCGTCGCGTTCGCTGCAGCGAATCGCCGAGGCCATGCCTGGATTCGGTATTTGTGCCGCGGTGCTTGGGATAATCATCACCATGCAGTCTATCGACGGCTCCATTGCCGTTATCGGGGTGAAGGTAGCGGCCGCGCTGGTGGGCACCTTCCTTGGGGTCTTCTTCTGTTACTGCCTGATGGATCCGATGGCTAACGCCATGGAGCAGCGTACTAAAAAACAGATGGCCGTGCTGGAGTGTGTGCGTACCGTGCTGGTGAATCACGTTGCCGGTAAACCGACGCTGCTGGCGGTAGATGCCGGGCGCAAAATGCTGCCGATGGACTCTAAGCCGACCTTTGCCACGCTGGACGGCTGGGTGAACCAGATGACGGGTGATGCGTAATGCGAGGTCACGGCAAAGGGCATACCACAATTATCAAACGCGCCTCGCGCAAAGGCCATGACGCGGTTCATGGCGGCGCGTGGAAGGTTGCGTTTGCCGACTTCACCCTCGCAATGATGGCGCTGTTTATGGTGCTGTGGATCATGGGGGCGGTCACCGAAGAAGAGCGTAAGGAGATTGTCTCTTTGCTTAACAGCGACTCGCTGTTTGAGGGCATGTCCGCCACGCCGATTACCCAGCCAGACGGCTCCGGCGGCAGCGTAACCATTCTGGCGGGCAAACCGAAGTCGAGTGATGCCAGCAGCGACATCAAGCAGGATGTTGCTGCCCTGCAGGCGTTAACCCAGCAGGCGAGTAAGGGAGAGAGCCTGAAAGACGTCAACCGCCGTTCGGAGCAGGAGATTGAGGATCTGGCTCGGGTTATCATGAAAATCACCTCCGCCTATGACGCCCAGTCCAACCTACAAATTGAAATTGTTCCGCAGGGGCTGCGTATCCTGGTTCAGGATGACCAAAAGCGGGAAATGTTCCAGCGCAGCAGCGCCATTCTGACGCCCTTTTTTAACCGCCTGCTGACGGAGTTTGCGACGGCGCTGAACTCTATCGACAACAAAATCATTATCACCGGGCATACCGATGCCACGCGTTTCCGCGACCAGGAGCTCTATAACAACTGGAATCTGTCCGGCGAACGCGCGATGCAGGCGCGCAAAGCGCTGACCAGGGGCGGGCTGGATAACGGGAAAGTGCTGCAGGTTAGCGGCATGGCAGACCAGATGTTGCTCGATCCTGAACATCCGCTCAGCTCGGCCAACCGCCGCATCGAGATCATGGTTTTGACCCATTCCGCGAGCGCTTCGCTGTACCAGTTCTTTGGTCAGCACGGCGAAAAAGTTCTTAAGCCGCTGGCCGAGCGCGTGGCGCAACAGCCGTCCCCGGCACGATAAGTTTTCAGGTATTTGATTTGCTGATTTTGATTTCCACCTCAATTGTCTCCACTTTACCGCCTGCGTCCGAACTCTCCCGACGCATGGCGGGATTTTTTTTTCTGCTGCTATTCGTCCTTTTCTCTTCTTCGGTCTGCGCCTCGCCCGGCAAGAAGCCTAAGCCTGTACAGAAGCCAATGCAGGCCGTGCAGCAGCAGAGTAAAGAATCCCGCGAACGGATGAAAAACCGTATGAGGCTGCTGAGCAGCGCTAAAAAGCGCCTTGCGCTTGTGCCGCCTACACCCGAACAGAAAAAACGGCAGGCTGCCGAAAAGCTGGCCGCTCGCGCTTTGAATCGTGAGCAGCTCGCCATGCATACCCGTTGGCGTCCTGGAATGATGGGCGGCTCTGAAGGCCTGTGGCCGCTGGCGACCGAGGCGCTGATGGCCGAGATGACGAGTCCGCGCGTGGAAGCCACTGTTCACAAGGTTATTCAGCGGCTCAAACTACAGTTGGGTAAACCCTATGTCTGGGGCGGGCAGACGCCGGACCAGGGCTTTGACTGCAGCGGGCTGATTTATTACGCCTATAACAAGCTGCTAAGCCAGAAGCTCCCGCGCACCGCCAACGGCATGTTCCAGGATCAAAGATTAAAGCGCATCAACCAACGCCAGCTTCAGCGCGGCGATCTGGTATTTTTCAGTATCAAAAGTCAGGATCGGGCGGATCACGTCGGGGTTTATCTTGGCGACGGGCAGTTTATTGAGGCGCCAAGAACCGGGTTGAATATCCGTATTAGCCAGCTGACGGACAATTACTGGCAGGATCATTTCCTGGGGGCGAAGCGGATTCTGACCGAGGAGGCGATTCTCTGAGGTTTGAGGGGGCGCTGGGATCTGTTTTTTATCATATTTTTCCGCGATTATGTAGGAGCCGCGCATATTCCGTTCACTTCCAGTCCTGGGTCGGCTGAG
>NZ_JACARU010000050.1:11461-128142 GCF_013386425.1 Cedecea sp. P7760
GAGAGGGTTAGGGTGAGGGAAAAATATTAAGCCCAGCGCTTAATGATAATAGAGGTATTGATCCCCCCGAAGGCGAAGTTATTGCTCTGCAAATACTCGCAGTCAATCTGGCGTGCTTCACCCATGATGTAGTCCAGCGCGCCGCAGTGCTCGTCCGGTTTGCTCAGGTTGAGGGTAGGGGCGAACCAGCCTTCACGCATCATCTGCAGGCTCATCCAGGCCTCAAGCGCGCCGCAGGCACCCAGCGTGTGGCCGAAATAGCTTTTCAGCGAAGAAATCGGCACGTTGTCCCCATAGATTGCCGCCGTAGCCAGGCTCTCAGCAATATCGCCCCGGTCGGTCGCCGTGCCGTGAGCCGAGATATAACCCATATCCAGCGCGCTCAGCCCGGCCATTTTCAACGACTGTTCCATGCAGATTTGCATGGTTTCGCGCTGTGGCTGGGTGATGTGCGCGGCATCGCAGTTGGTGACAAAGCCGACGATTTCACCGTAGATGGTCGCGCCGCGTGCTTTCGCATGCTCCAGCTCTTCCAGAATCAGCGTACCCGCGCCTTCGCCGATCACCAGGCCGTCGCGCTGCTGGTCGAAAGGTGAAGGTGTGGTTTTGGGCCGATCGTTGCGCTGGCTGGTGGCAAACAGGGTATCGAATACCGCTGCCTCGGAAGGGCAAAGCTCTTCTGCCCCGCCGGCAACCATCACCGTCTGATAGCCGTGACGAATTGCTTCCCACGCGTAGCCAATGGCCTGGCTGCCGGAGGTACAGGCGCTGGAGGTCGGGATCACTCGCCCACGCAGGCCAAAGAACAGCCCGGTATTCACGGCGGTGGTATGCGGCATCATCTGCACATAGGTGGTGCCGGTAATATTATTGGTGTGTTTTTCCGTCAGCATGGTGGCGAACTCGCTCACCGGGCCGGTACTGCCCGTCGACGATCCGTAGGCGATCCCAGTTTCGCCGTTGGTCAGCACGGCTTCACCGATTAACCCCGCCTGCTCCAGCGCCAGCTCGGTCGCGCGGGTGGACATCAGCGAAACCCGGCCCATGGCGCGAATGCGCTTGCGGGTGTAGTGTTCCGGCAGCGTAAAGTTGTCGATCGGCGCGCCGAGCAACGTATGCAGCCCGTCGTAAACCTGCCACTCGGGCATTTTGCGTACCGCATTTTCGTACGCCAGCAGCCTGGCGGAGACGCTCTGCCAGTCTTCACCAAAGGCGGTAACGCCGCCCATGCCCGTAATTACGACACGACGTGTCATAGCATCCCTCCGTTGATGGAAATAACCTGTCGGGTCACGTAGCCCGCAATATCAGACAGTAAATAACTGGCCAGCCCGGCGACTTCCTCTGCCTGGCCGGTGCGCTTCATGGGGATTATAGCCATCGCCTCTTTCAGCGCGGCCTCTTCCATTTCGATCATGCCGGTATCGATAAGTCCCGGCGCGATGCAGTTGACGGTGATTTTACGTTTCGCCAGCTCAATGGCCAGCGCTTTAGTGGCACCGATAATGCCCGCTTTCGCCGCGCTGTAGTTGACCTGGCCACGGTTGCCCATCACGCCTGACACGGAAGATAGCGTGACGATTCGGCCACCTTTTCGCGCGGAGATCATCGGCATAATGCACGGCTGGATAACGTTATAGAAACTGTCCAGGTTGGTGTGGATAACCGAGTCCCAGTCTTCTTCACTGAGCGCAGGAAACGCCGCATCACGCGCGATACCCGCGTTATTCACCACGCCGTACCACGGGCCATGGGCCTCCATGTCCTGCTCCAGCACTTCGCGGCATTGCTCGCGGTTACCCACGTCAAAACAAAGCAGGCGTCCGGCTCCCCCGGCGGCGAGGATGTCGTCCAGGGTTTGCTGCGCCCCTGCGGCATCGCGATGGTAATGGACGCCGATAATAAACCCGTCGGCGGCAAGTTTGCGGGCAATGGCGCGGCCAATGCCTTTGCTGGCACCGGTAACCAGAACTGAACGGCTCATGCTGTAGATCCCTGATGAAAAAGCGTGGTTAATTCTTCTTTGGTGGGCTGGAAGGTGTTCACCCGGCCGGTTGCCAGCGTTTCCTCGCCCACGTTAATCGCGCATTCGAAGCTGCCGAAGCGCTCGTCCTGCATGAGTAGTTTGACCGTGACGATGAGTCTGGCATTGGCGGGCAGCAGGCCCGCCTGGCAGATGAGTTCACGCGCGCCTAACACCATGCCCAGGCTGATGCTGTCTTGCCCGCATTGTTTGCGGTGCCAGCCGGACCAGACACCGACGGTCTGCGCCATCAGCTCCAGCGCATACCAGCCCGGCAGGTTTCCCTGCGCATCAACAAACGGCCCCAGCACGCCGGTTTCAGTCACCGTGACTTCGCAGGCTGCGGCGTCATCCGTCACGCTGATAACCTTTTCAAGCAGCAGCATCGGCGCGTCATGCGGCAGGTATTCCGTGGGGGATAAGTAGTGGCTCATGGCATTCTCCCTAGCAGAATACTGGCGTTGTTTCCGCCAAAGGCGAAAGAGTTTGAGAGGATAACCGGGCGCTCAAGCGGCCTCGTGCTGTCAATAATGCCGCAGGGCGGCAGGGCCGGATCGCGTGGGGAACGGCTGAAATCCTGCGGAGGCAGGGGCAAATCACGCTGCAAAATCAGCATCGCAATGGCCGCTTCGGTAATGCCCGCCGCCCCTAAAGTATGTCCCGTCAGGTGCTTGGTGGAGCTGCAGGGGATCTCCTCGCCAAACAGCGTGTGCATGACTTTGGATTCAACCTGATCGTTGAGCTGCGTGGCGGTGCCGTGCAGGTTGACGTAGCCGACGTCGCCCGGCGCCATTCCCGCGTCGGCAAGCGCCTGTCGAATGGCGCGAATAGCCCCTTCACCTTCCGGATGTGGGGCCGAAATATGGTGGGCATCGCTGGACTCACCGACGCCAAGCAGCGCGATAGGCTGCGGCGCTTTGGTCAGCAGCATTAACGCGGCGCCTTCGCCAATCGTGATGCCGTGGCGATTCCTGGCAAAGGGTTCACACAGCTCGGCAGAGAGCGACTCAAGGCTGTGGAAGCCGTTAACCGGCATGCGGCTTAGCGTGTCGGCGCCGCCAACGATAGCCACATCGGCAAGCCCGGCCTCAATCAAACGGCGGCCGCTGATAATTGCCCTGGCGCTGGAGGAGCAGGCCGTAGAGAGCGTAAACGCCGGGCCGTCCAGCCCCAGCCAGTGGCTCAGGAAGCGGGAAGGATCGCCCAGCTCCTGCTGCGGGTATTGCCAGCTGTGGTTCTCTCTATCGTTAAGCGTTTGGTTGACGTAAATATCGCCTTCATCGAGCCCGGAGGTGCTGGTGCCGAGGACCACGGCCACGCGGTCGTGACCAAACTTCTCTATCGCTTCATCGACCTGCGGCTGAATTTGCGCCAGCGCGGCCAGCAGCAGCTGGTTGTTGCGGGAACGGTGGGCGGCGAAGGTCTCCGGAATGGCCGGTAGCTCGCCGTCAACGCCACCCAAAACGGCCTCTGCCTGCCCCTGCAGCCAGCCGCTGCGTGACCGCATACCGGGCGCGTAGCCCTGAGCCAGATTGGCGGCGATGTCATCGAGGTTATTGCCCAGCGCGTTTATCATCCCGACGGCGGAAATATAAATCATCTCAGTCACCCAGATATTGAATGGTGATGTGGTACTTAAAGACATGCTGCTGAATGCTTATCGGCTCGCGCTGGCCCTTACGCATCAGGTAGGTGATTTCGGTCACTAGCTTGCCGCTGGCATTGCGTAGCTCGCGCTTATCGCCTTTGTCGGTGAGCGTCCAGCCTTTCGGCAACTGCGGCTGCCAGGCGGAAATCGGCCAGTGGCTGAGCATAACGTCGGCCAGGACCTGGCTTGCCGGGGGCAGCTGCGGGACGACGATAGACTGCTCGGTATGCAACCCTTTCTCGTCGTAGGTGACAAGGAACAGGCGGATCCCTACCGAGGACAAACCGGCCAGCGTCAGCTTTTTATCGTCGGCGTTGAGCATCACCAAAAGCGATTGGGTTTTACCGTTAAAGCTGCCGGTTAGCAGCTGCTGCGAGTTCACCGTCGGAGAAATCCCCGGCGCCGGGAGCGTGACGCGGGCGCCAGGTTCCAGCCAGGCCTGTGGGCGACCTTGCTGGTCTTTTGGCGAGTGGCTACAGCCGGTCAGCACCAGCGTGGCGACAAGCGGCACGGCGTGCCAAAAGTTAAGCTTTATCATTTCTTCTTTTCCCTTTTTTAGCGGGCATAGCCAGCGGCGACAGCAGGAAGGCGGTAAAAATCCCGCTGACCAGTACGATGCCAAAACTGCTGATTGCCTGCGTGGCGCTAAAGACCAGCATGCCGAGCGTCAGTAAGGTGGTGACCATGGCCAGCGTGATGGCGAGCAGCGAGGTCAGCGGCGTGCCGCGCGGGTTGCTGAAAAACAGCGTGTAGTTAATGCCGATGCCGAGCACAAGGACCAGAGCCAGCAGCGAAAACAGGTTCACGGCGTGACCGCTCAGCGATAACACGGCCAGGCCGCAGCCCAGCGACAGAACGGATGGCACCAGGCTGATGATGCCTTTACGCCAGCCAAGACGGAGCATGGCCCCGCAGGCGATGACGGCTAATGCGACCAGCAGCAGGCCGGTCAGAATATGCCGGTAAAGCGCAAACAGTTCGTCGAAGGTGTCTTTCCGATCGACCCAGGCCACGCCCGGCTGTTGTGCCGCCAGTTCGCTCAAGGCTGCCGATTGCTTAACGCCATCAACCGGCACCAGCACGCCGCTTTCCCCTTTGTCCAGGGTTACCCACAGCAGGCGCCATCCTTCACTTGCCGGGCTTTTTAGCCAGTCGGCGACCGTAACTGACATGGGGCTAAGATCTGGCTTAACCACCTGTAGCCCGGCCTGCTGCAGAGCCAGCGCAACGGCTGGTGTAGCGCGCTGTAAAAGCGCTAAATCCTGCTGCTGACGAGCGAGCGAGTTGACGGGCAGGGTTCGATAACCGCTAATCAGGCCGCGACTTTTGGCCTGCTCCAGCGCAGGAGTAAACGCTTCAAGGCGTTCCAGCGTTTGCTGTGGCGTGCTGCCGTAGACCACAAACCATTTCTGGTCGACGCTTTGCCCGGTCAGCGCGGTAATGGTTTTCTCCTGAGCCAGCAGGTGCTGCGGCAGCGCCTGTAGCTGGGAGATATCGTCGTTGACTTTGAGCGTAGCGATACCGACGAGCGAGAAGAGCGCCAATGCAACCGGCAGCCCGACTGAGAGCTTTTTATTCCGACGCCAGGCCGCAAGCCAGCGCAGCAGCAGCACCATGGCCGGCACCGGGCGAACCGGCAGGCCACGGCAGAGCCACGGGTGCCAGAAAATGACCGTAAAGCAGGAGGCGCTTAGCCCCACGGCGGCGAAGACCGCCATCTGGCGAATGCCGGGGAACGGGGCGAGCATCATGATCAGATAGGCTGCGACGGTGGTGAGCAGCGCCAGAAGCAGCGCGTGACGCACTTTCGCCAGGCTTTGCCAGGGCGTGACTTCGCCGCCGTGCACCATGCGCTCCGTCAGGTAGTAAAGCGTATAGTCGGCGGAGATACCGATGATGCTCATGCTCATCACCAGCGTCATCAGGTGCAGTTCGCCGAAGATAAGCAGGGTGACAACGGTGCCCGCAAGCGCGCCAATAGCGATGGAAATGACGCACAGCAGAAGCGGGCGCAGGGAACGGAAGACCGCCACAATCAGCAGCACCACGCCGAGCAGGGTGGCGACGCCAAGCGTGGAGATGTCTTTCTTCGCCTGCTGGCTGGCGTAATCGCTGTAAAACACCGTGCCGCGAGAGAGGACCTGCGCCTGCGGATAACGCTCGCTCAGCTGCTGTTTAAGCGAGTCGAGCGTGGTGACCAGGCCGTGCGTTTGCTGCATGTCAAAGGAGGAGCCCGCCAGCTCACCGTGCAGCAAATACCAATAATTACCCTGCTCGTCCTGAGTGACCAGCCAGCCGTCCATCAGCCGGAGGCGTTGGCCGTTTTTGGCCATCGCCAGCTGTGAGCCGCGCATCAGCATCAGCGGATCGTTTTGCAGCTCTTTCCCGCTGACGCCGGAAAAAGCGGAATAAAGCTGGGAGAGGATCCACTGCGCCTGGGCATCACCGCCGTTTTGCAGGCGTGCCCGCGTGTCGGCGTCAAGCATGCCGTTGCGGTGTTGCCAGAAAAACGCGCCCCATTGCTGCTGGGCGGCGGCGTCCATCGGGCCTTTGACTTCGGCCAGCGCGTGCGAACCCTGGAGCAGACTGAGCCAGGCCTGTGCCACGCTCGGATCGGCTTTTTTACCCGGACTGACCAGCCAGACCAGCTGCTTGTCCAGGCGCTGCATAAAGCCGTCGTTCAGGGCTGGTGGAATTGCGCCCAGCGCCTGTTTTGGCAGCATGGCCAGCACGCTGCTGTTCATCCGTGAGCCGGGCAGCAGCGTAAGCAAAGCAGCCAGCATTATCAGGCAGACGATTCCCCACAGCACCGCGGGGGCTTTACGGTTACTGCGCGGCAAAGCGTTGGCGTTCGTCATCGGTGAGCTGAGCCGGAGTGAGTTTATGTTGAGAGAGCGCGATATCCGTGCGATCTCCCTGTTTATCATTGAGCTGGATGCTGTCCAGATACTGGCCGCCGGCCAGGTCGATGCTGGCGAAAATCTTGTCCAGCGGCGTGACGATCGGCGTCAGGCGCAGCGTCCAGCGGCCTTCGCCTTTGTCGACAAACGCCACGCGGAAGTTCTGCTCCAGCACTTTGCGGTCGGCCTGGAACAGCGCCCGCAGCAGGTGGTTAAACTGGAACATCTGCGGGTTATTTTCCGCGGTGATCGTCTGAGGCGGCTGGCCGTTAATGGCCTGAACCATGCGGGTATCGTCCAGCAGCAGCTTCATGGAGAAAGGGGTTGTCTGGTCCCACAGCAGGCCTTTATCTCTGGCAATCAGCATCTCGCCGGAGGATTTCAGCGGCTGTGGCAGATCTTTTATGGTACGCGTTTGCTCGAAGTGCGCGCGGACCACCGGCTGTTCGGTGAAGCGTTGTTGCAGGGCATCAAGCGTCAGGGCGTTGACGACGGGGCTGAGCAGCAGCGCCAGCACTGGCCAATATTTCATGGTTTGACTCCCATACGTTCAAATAAAATGTCCGGGCTGACGAAGCACAGTTCATGACTTTTTTCTTCAACCGCGACCTGAATGGTGTAGCCGCTGGTGGCGCGTTTTCCGGTTTCGGCATCGAAAATTTCATAGCCGATACGCAGGCGGTTTTCGTATTCCTCAATGCTTGCCCGAACGCGAATACGCTGCTCAAACGTCAGCGGATTACGGTACTTCACGCGGGTATCTACCACCGGCCATAAATAGCCGGACTCTTTCATCTGGCGGTAGCCGTAGTTGAACTGGTTCAGCAACGCCTCACGGGCAATTTCGAAGTAGCGAAAATAGTTGCCGTGCCAGGCGACGCCCATCATGTCGACGTCATGAAAAGGGATAGTCAGTTCGACTTCTGCGGTAAAACGGGGATCGTTATTCACCCTTTACTCCTTGTCTTTGACGTCCGGCAGTTGCCAGAAATCGAAAAAATTAAACCAGTCGAGCGGCGACCGCAGAGCGTGGTGTTCAAGGCGCTCTGCGTAGCGGTCGATGGTGCGTTGCAGTGCGGCCTGGCGCTCCGCGCGCGGCAGCAGCAGCGGGTCGGCAAAGGGCTCGCAGTGAATGCGAAGCTTGCCGTCCTCGCGCAGGGCAAAAATCAGCTCTACCGGGCAGCGCAGAATAGAAGCCAGGATAAACGGCCCCTGCGGGAACGGCGCGGGCTGGCCCATAAACTGACTCCAGCAGACGCGCCATTCGTTGCCGCGTTGAGGATTTACCGCCACGCGATCGCCGACAATGGCAATCCACTCGCCGCGATCCAGCTTCTCTTTGAGCAGCATGGCGGTATCGGGCCCGATGTCGGTGACCGGCATCAGGTTCAGCCCGGCCTGAGGCGCCATCTCCTGCATAATTTGCTTAAAGCGCTGGGCATTATCGTTAAACACCAGCGCATTGATGGTTTTACTGCCTTCCAACTGTGCCAGCGCGCGGCAGGCCTCGACGTCGCCCAAATGGGAGGCGAGCAGCAGCTTGCCCGTGGTGCCGCTGGCGTTGAGCGTTTGCTCCGCGCCGGGCGCGAACAGAACGTCACGGCCCAGCCGCAGTTCACCGCGCCAGCCGGCGATTTTATCCAGCATGGCGTCGCCAAAACGCAGGAAGTGGCGGAAGCTGGTCAGGTTGGCCGGTACTGGCATATTGCGGCCCGCAAGCTGCGTGCGTACGCGTGAAATCCAGCTTTGCGAGGCTTTACGTGCGCGGTGAGCGGTGAGCCAGTAAACGCCCACCACCGGATAAAGCAGCAGCGAAAATGCCCTTCGCCCCAACAGACGCCAGACCAGCAGCATCAGGCGCATTCCCCACAGGCCTTTAACCTCTTTCTGTTCTGCCCAGTGTTGTTTTTTACGGCGGAACAGCAGGGCAGGGATGCGCGGCAGCATGCCGAAGAACAGGCGGGTGTGCATCAGCGAGATGCGGCAGTTATCTTTCAGCGCGTCGAAGTGCGACAGGCCGTCCAGCGGATAGGTCACGCGAGTCGGCACGAAATAGCTGGTGATGCCCTGCCAGTAAAGGCGCACCATGACTTCGGTATCGAAGTCCATGCGTTTGCCCAGGGGAACCCGCCCGGCCAGCTGCAATGTAGGGGCGACCGGGTAAACCCGGAACCCGCACATGCTGTCTTTCAGCTGCAGCGACAGCGTTTCTATCCACACCCACACGTGGGTTACCCAGCGGCCATACAGGCGCGAGCGAGGAATGGAGTCGTCATAAATGGGTTGCCCGGAAATCAGCGCCTCCGGGTGCTGCTGCGCCAGCGCAAGCAGCTTCGGGATATCCTCCACGGCGTGCTGGCCGTCGGCATCCACCTGCACGGCGTGGCTATAGCCTTTTTCTGCGGCGGCCTTCAGCCCCTGAATGACGGCTTCGCCTTTTCCGGCATTCGACGGCAGGCGAATCAGCGTCAGGTTCGCGTGTTGGGCATCCAGTTGCTCAAGCACCCGGCGCGTAGTTTCATCGCTACCGTCGTCGACAACGATGCAGGCCAGGTCAAAGGGCGCAAGGCGCGTGAGAACGCCCGGCATCATGGCGCCGTGGTTATAGCAGGGGATAAGCACGCAGGGGCGGAAAGTCAGCGACATAGGCGAATCTTCCCGCTGCTGGCGGTATGGCGCTCCTCGCCGGCATGACGTTTGAAGCTAAAGCTTAAGATCTGCCTGTCTGCCTGCCATTCCAGCGCTAAGGTGACGGTGGTTTCCGGCAGCAGCGGAGCCTGGAACTTCACGTTCTGAATGCTGTGGAAACGGTAATCCGGCGCCAGGACCTCGCGGGCATACAGCATCACCCAGTCCAGCTGAGCAACGCCCGGCAGCAGAGCTTGTACGGCGAAATGGCCCTGGAACCAAAACAGGGAAGGGTCGAGATAAAGCACGACTTCCAGCCTGTCTGGCTGTGCCTGATGGCGCTCAATTTCATGAGGTTTCATGAAATAACTCCTGTAATTGCGCATAGACACGCTTGTTCATGTTATTGACCGGGATTTCGTCCACGACGCGCCAGTAGCGCGGCATAGCGACCGGTTCAAGCCACGGCTGAAGCGACCTTCGCCAGGCCATTTCCTGAGCCTTGCCGCTGCGCTGTAGCCAGCGCTGGCGTGCAGATTCATTGAGCACCAGCAGAACGCCAATCCCCTGACGCCCGCCGCGAGAAACCGGCAGCGCCGCCGCCTCGGAAATACCTTCCAGCTCCAGCAGACGCTGCTCAATTTCCGTCAGCGAAATACGTTTTTCTTCAATTTTCACCACGCGCCCGCGACGGCCCATCAGGCGAAATCTGCCGTCTTCCTCAATATGAAGGACGTCGTCAAGCAGCAGCCCTTCTTCGGCGGCAATCAGCGGCGAGCTGGCGCGGAAGGATTCACTTTCTGGAGTGATTTTTACGCCCGGGAACGGCAGCCAGGCAACGTCATCGTGCTCCCGGTAGCGCCACGCGAGCACGCCGGTTTCGGTGCTGCCATAAATCTCATCCGGCAAGACGCCCAGCCATTGCGCTGCCTGCGCCACGTCCTGCCAGGGCAGCAGGCCGCCCGCCGAGAGGATCGTTTTTACCGGCGGGGGAGAAAGCTGTAGATCCAGACGTTTCAAAAAGGCCGGGCTGCTGATAAACGCGTAGCGATGTTCATGGCTCAGCGCGGCAAGCTGTTCGGCGTAATAAAGCATGGCGGCATGAAGCGCCTGGCCTAACGTCATAGGCAAAAAGATGCGGAAGGTCAGCCCATAAAGATGCTGCGGCACGACCGAGGCGACTATCCTGCAGCCTTCCAGGCGTTCGGCAAAATGCGCCGTGAGCAGGGCGGCTTCCCGATCCAAGTGAGCAATGGATTTCACCACGCGTTTAGGCGTGCCGGTCGAGCCTGAGGTGAACAGCTCCACAAAGGCATCGGCAGCAACCTCGGGGAAAAAGACGGCTTCTTCTGCCGTTTGTTGCCCGGATCGCACAATACAAAGCGGCCCCTGCCAGGCAAGATCTTTGTCGCTCAATACGCCGTCGAACAGGCTGCGTTGCTCATTGAGCAGCGCAACCCGGCAGTGCCCTGGGATAACCGGCGTTCTCCCGGCGTGAAGCGTCGCCAGCAGCGCCACAAGAAACAGGTAGCTGTTTTCAAAGCACAGCGCCCAGCGCTGGCCGGGGCGATGGGCCATTTGCTGCATCAGCCGTGCGACGTCGTGGCGCAAATGCCCCAGCGTCCATTCCTGATTGCCAAGCCAGGCAATGAGCGTGGACGAAGAGCGTGGCGCGGTTAGCCACCCGGCCAGAGAAAGCGGTTGCTTCATTGAGATTCTCTTTTAATCACCCGGCGGCGGACCAGCCATTCTCCGGCCATTAACGTGCCCATCAGCAGATAGGCAATCATGCCGTTCCATGCCGTCCACAGCGTCATATCGCCGTACAGCGCGGTAAACAGCGCAATGCTGCCGTTAGCCACAAAAAACAGGCACCAGATCTGCGTGACGCGGCGGGTGTAACGCACCGCCGGTTCAGGAAGATCCGGTTCACGCAGGCGTGCCAGACGTTCGACAATCGGCATCGAGGACCACAGCGAACCGCCGAAGACGGCGAGCATGACGCTGTTCACCACCACCGGATAAAACAGCAGCAGCTGATGCGTTTTCAGCAGGTAGCTGGCCGCGCAGAGGATGATTCCGGCAACGGCAACAACCTGAGTGACGATTCGCAAAGGGCCCGCCTGTCGCCGGGTCTGGCGAAAGCGGAAAAACAGCAGCAGAGCCATGAGCGGCAGCAGCCAGTGCAGGCTGTTATGCGCCAGACCTAGCCAGATAATACCAGGCCAGGCCAGCAGTAGCAGACCGGTCAGCAGCTGTACACCCGGAAAAGCGCGAGCGCACCGCATAGCGCGTTACGCTTCTCGTATCAGACGTTCTACCGCATCGACCACATCTTGTATGGTGCGAACGGCCTTGAACTCTTCCGGTTTGATTTTTTTGCCGGTTTTTTTCTGCAGATGAACGATCATGTCGACAGCATCGATGCTGTCTAACTCCAGATCTTCATACAGGCGAGCCTCTGGCTTGATGTCCTGAGGATCGATTTCAAACAGCTTTACCAACAGCGCGGAGACTTCTTCATAGATAGCGTGTGGGTCGGTCATAACGGACTCTCCTCAGGCTCGTTGCGCGTGAATGAAAGATGCCAGCGTGGCAACGGAAAAGAAGTGCTGACGCATTTCTTCGCTTTCGGCAGAAAGCACCACGCCATACTGGTTTTTCACCGCCAGCCCCAGTTCCAGAGCATCGATAGAGTCCAGGCCTAAACCCTCGCCAAAAAGTGCGGCATCGGTGTCAATGTCGTCGCTCGACATTTCATCCAGATTGAGTGTGTTTATGATGAGATTTTTAATTTCAAGATAGAGCGCTTGCATCATTAATACCCGAAAGAGG
The DNA here is from genome assembly GCF_013386425.1 of Cedecea sp. P7760. Taxonomy (NCBI): domain Bacteria; kingdom Pseudomonadati; phylum Pseudomonadota; class Gammaproteobacteria; order Enterobacterales; family Enterobacteriaceae; genus Cedecea; species Cedecea sp. P7760. Next base: position 23,496 of record NZ_JACARU010000050.1, read on the forward strand.
TTTCGTCCCCTGTTGTAATTGAAGCAAAAGGTGCCGGTTTAACTGCCTTGCGGACAGCGCCGGTTCTTGTGAATTTGCCTGATGAAACTGGTCAATGCTTATCCGCTCGCGCACCCTGACGGTAAACAAGGGTTTCGCGGGGGGCACATTGTACCATTTGCTTTGCTTGTCCAGCAGGTTCTCACTGCAGTGGATCGTCGCAACGCGTAAGTCGCTGTTGCAGCGCACGGCGATGTTGGCCGCCCCGCGCTGAAGCGTCATTTTACCGCCGGGCTGCGTTCGCGTGCCCTCGGGAAAGATCAAAATTGTGTCACCTTGCTGTAGCCGCTGGCGGCTTGCCGGCAGCAGGGCATCGGCCTGGCTGTTCACCAGGTAGTCCGCTGCGCGAATAACGCCGCTGACAAACGGGTTTCTCAGCAGAGCATCTTTAACCAGGCAGTCGGTTTCTGGCATTACGGAGGCGAGCAGCACGTAGTCGATGAGCGTTGGGTGGTTGGCAACCACCAGGCATCCGCGCTCGGCTTGCAGAATGCTCTGGCCTTCGATGCGGTAGTCGAGCACCTTAATGGCTCTGGCAACCGTCAGGAAAAGGCGAAAGCTGGCGGCGATACTGCGGCGTGCAATGCGGCGACGCTTCGCATTATCCCGGATAAACACCAACAGTAAGTTAAACCAGACGGTAGAAAGCAGCAGGCCACCGAGGCCAAAAAGCGCAAAGCAGAAGCCCGTCATGACGAGCCGCCATAGCCAGTTTAGCCGTGCCGCAACGCCGCTCACGCGCGACTCCAGAGCCATGCAACGCGCTCGCCCTGCAGGATAAAGTCCGGGGTGTCATTTAAATAGTGCTGTAAAAACAGCAGGCTTTGCGGCAATGCGGGCTCGCCGGCGGCTTCGCTTTTTTGCGTGCTGCACCGCAGATTGTCTCCGGCCTCAATGACCAGCGCGACCGCATAGGGCCAGGTCGTCATTTCAGGCGCCAGTCGCGGGTGATAGAACGCCGGCAGCAGGCCGTCAAAATCGACCATCAGGACTTTTTTGTAACCCGCCTGTAAGAGGCAGATGACTTCACAAAGCCCCTGCTGGAAGGTGTCTTTACCTGCAGACAGCGACGCGGAGGTAATCGGCTTTTTGGCGGCAATCGTCAGGTTACCGACAGAGGAGTTATGCACCGAAAGCGCAAAATCCGTGGGGGAGAGCGGCTGCTCAGATGCCAGCGCCTGCAGGATCCTGTAGTTACGCTCCAGCTCTCCGTGACGGCTGGTATAGAGTACGGCATCAATCTCGTGGCGACGAAGCATGGCGAGGCCGCAGTCAACGGCCAGTTTGCTGCCTGAGCTCAGGCGGCGGGCCGTCATCATCGGAAGTTCGCTTAGCGCGCCCTGAGGTTGAGTCGGGTCAATAGCCTGCCCATGCTGCGACCAGTGCTGCCACTCTGCCGCGTTGCTGAGACCCGGCGCTTTCGCCTGCCAGTCAATAATGTTGAGTGCAAATTTCATCCGCGTGGTTCTGCGATCAATTCGAGCGTTATTCTAATCGCCAGCGCTGAACGTGCGCCGGGTCAGGAGGTTTTCTGGCATACCAGCAGGGTATGACCAACGCCTAAGTTGTCGTGGCGTTCCGACACCTGGAATCCGGCCATTTCCAGATAACGATAAAACTTCTCTACGCTGTAAAAACGACTGTTGCCGTTGGCCATGCAGGTAAAGTAAAGCGAAGAGGCGTTCAGGCTAAACGAAGCCGCTTCAAATTTTTGTGCGTCCCAAAACAGTTCCATCACGCAGAGCCTTGCGCCGGGTTTCATGACCCGAGCAACGTTGCTGAGGAGCTTAATGATTTGCTCCGGCGAGAAGCAGTCCAGGAACTGGCTCATCCACCAGATATCAGCCTCACCGGGCAGGGGGGAATCGCTCAGCATATCTACGCTGTGGAAATCAATACGCCCGGAAAGCCCAGCATTCTCTATATTTTCACGTGCGAGTGCAATTTGTTGTGGTAAATCCAGCAGCGTGACCGCCACTTCTGCATCATATTTACAGCAGCGTATTGCCCATTTTCCGGTATTCCCGCCAACGTCATAAAGCCGGGCAGGCTGGTGGGCAAAAACATGCGGTAAGGCTGCGTCAAAAGCCGCATCGGAATAGTAATGATCGAAGGCAAACCAGCTCTCTTTGGCGGAAGTCGGTAATTGCGAGAGCGCGGGGTAAATGGTCGGCCAGTCGCCAAACACTTTCAAGCCCGAGGGTTTACCCTCTTTTAACGCTTCTTCCAGGAAAAACAGTCCCTGATAACAAACGTCCTGGGTGAAATCCATATTCACACGCGTCATGGTGTCGTGCACCAGGAAATGGCCGATTTTCGCCAGGAAATAATGCGTATTTTGCCTGAAAATAATGCGTCCACTCAGGCCCATATCCAGTAAAACGCTGGCAGCGTATTCGTTAACGTTGCAGGATTCCGTTATTTCTTCGAGGGTTGCGCCCTGTTTCCCTTGCTTGTCGAGGTATGCGAGCACGCCGGCATTTCGTAGACAGAGCGCCGTTTGAAACAGCATGGGGGCAAAGGCAATTCGCTGGGCTTCCGTAATGGCATCCAATGCGCTAAGACTGTCCTGTTCGTACATGTGCTGCATTACCTGTCAACGTGATAATAAAAGAAGAAACGCCGAACCTTCAGATTCGGCGTTAAGCAAAATTACAGGCCGGAAGAGGCAAGGTTAACCTGGATATCTTTGTCCAGGTTACGAATCCAGCGGTTGTAGTTTTTATGAATTTTGCCGCCGGAGGCGCGCAGGTTCAGGCTATTTTCGTAATTAATAGAATAGCTGTTTGCGGTGTAGTTAATACGCACTTCTGCGGTGAATTCACGAGTCTGCTGGCGTGCTTTGATAACACCTGGGCTAACTTCGTTCATTATCCATTGACGCTGAATACCGGCTTTAAGAATGGCACTTTTAACCTGTGCTTCAGTGTGGCCAGCGCTCACGGTGGTTTGAATGTTCGCGATAGGCGCAGTACGCGCACAGCCTGCAAGAACGCCTAAAATCACAAACATACCGAATAACTTAGCAACCTTTTTCATAACGTCTCCATTTATATAAAACAATCGGAAAAATATCGGCATGGCCGCGTGCAACATTAATCGTTAATTCAAATTAATGGGCGGTAAAATAGAGGGAATACTGTCTTTATGATGGGGAAATAACCTGAAAGCGGGTGTTTTCGTTTTAGGTGAATACAACTCATCAACAAAGGGCAGCAATTTTGTCAATTTTTTTTACAAATGTAAATCTGTGCTTTTAATGCGAAATCTATAAATATTGGTAGTTGTTGATAGCAATTATAAGCTGATATGGGCGGCGGGAAGTTATGCTTTAAGGTAAATTCCCCTCCTTATATCAGAGGGGAAAACAGAATTAGCGGTGGAATTCACCGGCGGCTTCCGGCTGATATTGCAGCGCCAGCACTTCGAGATGGGTCTGGCCGCCGTTTGGCAACGTCCAGTTGATGGTATCACCCACCCGCAGGCCCAGCAGCGCGGCACCGACCGGCGCCATCACGGAAAGCTGATTGTCGCTGTCGGTCAGGTTGGCCGGGTAAACCAGCGTGCGAACGTGGACTTCCTGATTACTCAGGTCGCGGAACTCTACGCGGCTGTTCATGGAAACAACGTCCGGCGGCATCTTTTCCGGGCTGCACATCTCAGCGCGATCCAGTTCGGCGTTCAGCGCCTCTGCCAGCGGTGCTTTGGCGTACTGCGGCTGTTCCAGCAGGCGGTCAAGGCGTTCGGCGTCTAGTTCGTTAATGATGATGGCAGGTCTGGACATTTTTCTCTCCGTGTAAAAAACAGGGCACTCATGTGCTGAAATCGTACAAAGAAAAACCCTCACCGAAACCGGCGAGGGTTGTACATGTAATCCTGATGATACTGAGCTTAGCCTGCAGTTGAAAGCGAGATCGGTCACATTTTGCTTTTACCCGCAGCGCTTACAAAATCACGCTGCCCAATGCCGCCAGCAGGAAGGCGATGGTCCCGATCAGTGTTTCCATCACGGTCCAGGTTTTCAGCGTTGTTTTCTCATCCATTTCCAGGAAGCGGCCCACCAGCCAGAAGCCGGAGTCGTTCACGTGAGACAGCACGGTTGCGCCGCCCGCGATAGCGATAACGATAAAGCACAGGTCAAACTGGCTCAGGCCGGTTGTGGCTTCGACCATCGGTGAGACCAGCGCGGCGGTGGTGGTCAGCGCGACGGTGGCCGACCCCTGAGCGACGCGAAGCGCGGTTGAGATAACGAATGCGGCCACAATAACCGGCATGCCGGTGTCTGAGAGCACGCCGGCCAGCGCATCGCCGATGCCGCTTGCACGCAGTACGCCGCCGAACATACCGCCCGCGCCGGTAACCAGAATAATGCCGCAGATCGGGCCGAGGGCGCCGTCACAGACTTTTTCCAGGTGCTGACGGCCGTGCTTGCCGCTGAAGACCATCAGCGCAAAGAACACGGTGATCAGCAGCGCAATAGGCGTCTTGCCCAGCATGCGTAAGAAGTTAACCAGCGTGTTGTCCGCGCTGACCCAGCCGAGCACCGTGGCGGTATTGAGGCCGGTATCCAGGAAGATAAGCCCCAGCGGCAGCAGTAAAATTGTCATCACCATGCCGAAAGACGGCGGCTGATGATTCTCGTCTGCCTCAATTTTGCCCAGGAAGGAGCTCGGCAGCGGAATGTCGAATTTCTTCCCGGCATACAGCCCGAAGAGATAGGCCCCGATATACCAGGTCGGGATGGCGATAATCAGCCCCACGACGACCAGCAGCCCGATGTTGGCACCCAGCAGTTCACTGGCGGCAACCGGGCCAGGATGGGGAGGCAGGAGCGCATGCATCACGGCAAAGGCACCGGCCGCCGGGAGCGCATATTTCAGGGTTGAGCCGCCAAACTGCTTCGCCACGCTGAAAATAATCGGCAGCATCACCACCAGGCCTGCGTCGAAGAAGATAGGGAAGCCGAACAGCAGGGACGCGACGCCAAGCGCGAAAGGCGCCCGGTGCGAACCGAACGTGCCCACCAGGGTATCGGCCAGCACTTTCGCCCCGCCGGAGATTTCCAGCAGGCGGCCGATCATGGCCCCAAGCCCAACCAGTAAGGCGACTCCCGCCAGGGTGCTGCCAAAGCCGCCCAGAATCGTCGGCACGATTTTATCGAAAGGAACGCCGGTGACCAGCGCCACTGCGACGCTAACCAGGGTTAGCGCCAGGAAGGCATGCACGCGAAAGCGCATGATCAAAACGAGCAGGAGCACGACGGAGCAGGCTGCAATGCCCAACAGGGTTCCTGCGCCTAAACTTGTTGTTATTTCGGTCATTTTATTTCCCCAAGGCCGAATTTTTGGATGAATGCACCAGAGGCGTGCCTTCAGGTGGTGCTGATACCGGTAACATGATATCGGTAACATTGGGGCGGCTGTAAACGAACTCCGTCATGTTCGTTTACATTTTGGGATGAAGTTCAAACAATCAAAATAATCAGAGTGAAAGGTGAGCGCGGGAATTGTTTGGTCAGAAAAAATCTGACATGCACCCGTGTCGGGTTTGGCTCGCAGGCAGAGGATATGGGGGATAGAATTTACCCCAGGGGATATCCAGTTGTCGGCAGACAGTAGAACGACTGTGTTTTTATTATGTTTTTCTGGCAGTAATCCTTTATGGGTAATTTATTTCAACGGGGCGGAAAATTCTTGTGTTTATTTTCACGCTGGCTAAAATCCACGCCCGTTGAATATCATTGGGAAATGCAGTTTCTTTGTGTTTTTAATCTAGTTTGTTGATATTGTCAGTATTAATTTCATCATGGATGGTTCTATGCTTAAAGCGGTTTTTTTCTCTACGGCGCTACTGCTAACCGGCTGTACGGCCTCGGATTTTATCAGCGCGACGGGTGAAATATTAAATGCCAAAGACTCGCATGATAAAAATATGAGAAATGAAAGAATTAAGGCTGCTAATAAAGCCGCAGGTTATTAATTCAGGCTTTCAGTTCGGTAATTCCGTAGCCGAAGAGATGTATTTTCGAATTATCGAACGAGCGGGCCAGCGATTTATTCGCTGGCCCGGTGATTTTAACGAACATGGTGTTCTGCAATCGGCAGCAGAAGCTCTTTGAGGATCTCGTAGCGCTGCTGTGGCGAGAGCCAGATGCATCCCAGCAGTTTTTGCTTTTTACCTTCCTGCTCAAACTGCGCTTTTAACTGCAGTAAATACCGTTTTGTTCTGCTCATGGTGACCTCCAGTTCCGATACCTGAAGGCTATAACCAAAAAACCTGAACAAATAGTGATGCGATTAATTTTTGACTTCAGTATTTATCTTTGCTCAGTAGCCAACCGCATCCAGGCGGAAGCTTTTCCCGCAGTTACCGGGATGTTTTTGCGGTGCAAACGAGGCGCTTTGCAGCGGCTGGTTGATCTTATCTGCCAGCAGTGAGATCTGCATTTCCGTGAGAAAGGCCGGATTGCCGTCGCAGGTTAGCTTGAAGGCCTCGACGGCGTCGCTGCCCCAGGTGTTCTTCACGGCTTTGTTGAACGCCTTACGCGTTACCACCTGGCCGTAGTTCTGGGCAAGAAATTTACCAAACTCGCTCTGCTTCACTTCGCCGTTAAGCCGTACCATCGTGCCGAAGTAATCGTCCGGGTTAAAACCAAAGCAAACGCCATGTTTGGCGTATTCGTAGCGCTCAAGGCAGGACTGGCCTCCAGCGCCGGGCATCACACCCGCCAGTTTTGACGCCATTTCAACGGAAAGCCCGGTATCCGGCGCAGCGCATTTGTTTGAGGCTCTGGCTTCGGCCATATTCGGGATGGGGCGAGTCGCACAGCCGTAACGCATCCAGCGTTTTTCATCCACGCCGCGCGAGGAGATGGACTTGGGTAACCCTGGCCACAGGCCATGAACGGTAAGGTATGCGCTTTTATCCGCCTGTTCCTGCTGAGCTTTACACTCGGCGGGCTCGTTGCGGTTGCGATCGTGCATGCTCTGGCAGAAGCCGGTTTGCCAGGAAAGCGCCAGCACGTAACGGTTAAAATCCCCGTACTGGCTGGGCTGCAGCGAGTCGGCGAAAGCGAGCGGGCTGAGGAAAAGCGGGGCGCAAAGCAGTAAATGACGCGGGGTGAAATTCATCGTTATTCTCTTATCTGTCCTGGAGGCGGGCTTATTATAGGCATAAAAAAAGCGCCTTACGCAGGCGCTTTTAGCGAAGGCGAGCGCCTTTTAGTGAACGATCGCCGCAGCAGGAACCAGAATCTCCGTGGCGATAATCACCACGATGAGGCCGACGGCAACCGGAACAGATGTGCGTTTTACCACCTCAAAAGGTGAGATTTTTGCCATCCCTGCGACGGCAACCACGACGCCGGACACCGGGGAAATGGTGCGCCCAAGGTTGGAGGCCTGCAGCATCGGAATGGTCAGGTAAGCCGGATTAATGCCGGAAGAGTGGGCCAGTTTCGGGATCATTTCAACGAAGGCGTAGAACGGTGCGTTACCGGAGCCGGTGGTCATGGCCGCCAGCATGGTCAGCACGACCAGCACCAGCATCAAAATAATACTCGCCGAGCCAAACGAGGTGGCAATTGAGATCAGGCTTTGAATAAAGCCGATGGTGCTCAGCCCCTGGGCAAATACGCCGGCGGCAACCAACAGCATCACCACGTTGGCGAAAGCATCCGCCATGCCGCGGTAGCACACTTCCATACCGGAGAAGACGTGCTGGGTATTGAAGCTGCGGAAAAACTCAATCAGGGCGGCAATCAGAATACAAATCACCAGGATGGTAATGATATGCAGCTGCGGGCCCCATTTGCCGTCGAAAATCAGCACGCCGATGATCGGCGTAAACGGCAGCAGGGCGTAGAAAGAGGGCGCGGTGGTCTGAATTTCAGTCACGTCCAGCATTTCGTGGGTGATGTGCTCTTTTTTATCGAGATAGCGCTGCCAGAAGAAGTGCGCAATCGCCATGCTGATGATGGCCGCAATGGAGATAGGAATCGTTGTTTTAAACGCGAAATCGACCAGCGACATTTCTGAAGCCTGCGCCGCCAGCACGACGTCGCCGGAGGTCGGGGCCAGAATAATGGCCGCCGGAGAGGCACAGATGGCCGCCGCAGCGCCGCGGCTGATGCCGACGTTGACCATGACCGGGAACAGCGTTGCCATTAACAGTACGCCAAGGCCGGTTGCGGATGAGACCGCCAGCGACATCAGGCAGGCGACGAAGTAGGCGGCAATCATCAGTAAATAAGGCGAGTTGATGAACTTCAGGGGCTTAGACGCCAGCTTGACCACCACATCGTTGGCGCCGATGTGGGTCATGTAGGCGGCAAAACCGCAGAGCATCATGATCATCATGCCGAGGTCGCCGCCGCGGCTCATCAGCAGGATTTTGACGTATTCAAAAATGTCCGTAGCGGTGTAGCCGGTGCCTTCTGCGCTGGCTGGCAACACTTTATGCCCCATCAGCGCGCTGGCGATAAGCAGCAATAAGCCGCCGACAAACAGTACGCCGGTGGCCGAGTAGCCTTTGATGATGTAGCGGGCGACGCCCACAATCACCACCACTCCAATAATCAGTTCCAGAATTGTAAGCATGATATCCCCAGGTGCGTTAAGGCGCTCTTCGGCGTCCTTACGCTTGCCGCTAAAAAAGGTTTTCTTTCAGAAAATTAAAAAGTGTTTTTTTACAGCCGACTGTAAAGGGCTAAGAATTTGCCTCAGAACCCGTTTAGAGTTTCTGATGAACATCAATTTTGATTGCAACGGATCAACTTTAGATAAAGGTTTTGCAGGCTGCATTACGTTTATTGAAGGTGATGATGAAAAAGAGAGAATAAAAGTTGCACGAAAATTGTGGGTAAAACCGGCAATTCGTTGCGCGGAAGTAATAATTATTTTGCTGATTTGTTAGTGATGGAGTTTTTCGTAAAGCATTTAAAAAACGCTTTAAAACGCGATGTACTGCTGCTTATACTGCCGGTCACTTTCATGTCGGGGTTTTTATGCTGCACACCTCCCTCTGGTCGACAGGCCGCTGGCGCTTTATCAGAAAGCATCTTTTGATGCTGCTGTTGGCGTTGGGCTGGTTTTTTGTCAACAGTCAGGTGGCGATAGCCTCTTACGATTGTCCGGTGGATATGACCGCTGGCCCAATGGTAGCCCAACATGAAGGTTCGATGCAGATGCCTGATAAGGCGATGCAGGCGAAACTCAGCAATCCGCTGTGCGAAAAGCACTGTGTGCCTGATGCGATGCAAAAAGACAACGGGCACAGTTCCCCGGTGGCTTTACCGGTTACCGACTCGCTCGCGCTAATTGCGCCTCAGTGCTCAACGGCCGTTGAATCCACGCCTTACGCTACACCTCCAGCAACAGGACCCCCGGCAACCATTCGTTTTTGCCGTTTTAGAGAATAACTCCAGCACCGTCAATGCTTTGGGGCTTAGCCCTGTTTCCCTTTGACCGTGTTTTTGGAGATAAATTATGTTTAACGCTATTCGTTCTGCTGCGGCCTGTGCGCTGCTTGTTGTTGCCGCTTTCCCTGCTTTTTCCGCTGAAACTTCTCACGATATGTCCTCCATGAAGGGGATGTCCGATATGCCAGGCATGTCGATGTCTTCTGATGCCGTCCCTTCTGCTCAGGTCTACAAAACCGAAGGCGTAGTGAAGAAAATCACCGCCGATACGGTCTCTATTGCCCATCACCCCGTCGCCGGGCTTGGCTGGCCAGCCATGACCATGACGTTCGCTTTGCCGAAAGACGGTTCGCTGCCTGCGTTAGCCTTGGGGGAGAAGATTGCTTTCTCTTTCGCCCGGCATGCAGCCGGGTATCAGCTGGTTTCCGTAACCCCGCTTAAATAACCGAGGTTGCCATGAAACGACACACCCTGAGCCTCTGGCTTAGCGGGGTGCTGTTGACTGCGTCTGTCTCTGCCGCTCAGGCGGCAGAGTTCAGCCTGCAACAGACTCTGCTGGCCGCCGAACACTATTCTGCGGCGCTGTCCGCCAACCGTAACCAGAGCGACGCGCTAAACGCGATGGCCGACTCTGCCCGCCAGTTGCCCGACCCTAAGCTGAAGTTTGGTATTGAAAACGTGCCGGTGCAGGGCAGCAATAATCACCGCTTTAGCCGGGACGGAATGACGATGCAGCGCATCGGCATCATGCAGGATTACGTCAGCGAGGAGAAACGCGACCGCAAGGCGGACACCATTCTGGCGCAGTCGGCCAGCAGCCAGGCAAAAGCCGAAGTTATTCGCGCCAACCTTCAGCGTGATACCGCGCAGGCGTGGCTGGATCTCGCCCTGTCTGAGCGAGTGCTTACTGCCGCTCGCAAGCTGGTAAACGAAACCGAGCGGCAGGTTAGCGTCCAGAAAGCCACCGTTGCCAGCGGCAGTTCGCTTGCCTCCGGCGTGGTGGATATCCGCATGACGCTGCTCACCATGCAGGACAAGGTCACGCTTGCCGAACGTGATGTCACGCTGGCGCAAACGCGGCTGCTGCAGTTGACCGGGCAGACCGTGGACAGCGTGAACGGCGCGCTGCCTCGCTACCAGCGATTACCGGCCTCACCTGAGGTGCTTGAAGAGGGCGTGATGCAGCATCCGGAGGTGGTTGAAGCCGCTCGTGAAGCTGACGTTGCTCGCGCGAAATCAGCGCAGTCTGCGGTGGCTGCCAAACCTGACGTTGGCGTTGAGGTTTATTACGGTCGCCGCGCCGAAGGTTATGACGATATGGCGGGCGTGATGTTTACCGTCGATCTTCCGCTATTTAAGCCTCAACGGCAGGACAAAGACTACTCTGCGGATGTTTCACGGGCGATGGAAGCGAACGATCAGTTAGCACTTGCTCGCCGGGAACGTATTGCGCTGGTTCACTCGCTGGTGGCGAATTACCAGGCCGCGCAAAGCGTCTGGCAGCGTCAGCAGGACCAGGCTTTGCCGCTTCAGCGCCAGCGCCTGTCGCTGCTGGAGTCACAGTATCGCGCCGGGCAGTCTTCTCTGGCTGAACTGCTTGCCGCCCGCCGGGATCTTCTGGACAGCGAACTTACCGCCAGCAGCGCTGAAAAAGCCGTTGCCACCAACTGGGCCGCGATTCGCTACCTTACGCCTCAGGATGTTAACTAATGAAAAAATCACTCACTTTTTCCCTGCTGGCGGTGGCGGTTGTTGCCGCGCTGGCCGCAGGTTATTACGCCGAGAAGCAGCAAACCTCTCACCAACACCCAGAGTCTCAGGCCCGGCAGGAGAGCGGGCGTAAAGTGCTTTACTGGTACGATCCTATGGTGCCGGGGCAGCGGTTCGACAAGCCTGGCAAATCGCCGTTTATGGATATGGCGCTGGTGCCTCGTTATGCAGATGAAGTAGCCAGCGACGGCGGCGTGACGGTCAGTAATCGCCAGCAACAGAACCTGGGTATTAAGACGGCTGCCGTTGAACGTAGGGCGCTGAGCGTGCCGTTTGCGGCCTTCGCGACCGTTACGCTTGATGAACGCAGCGTGCAGATAATCCCGGCCAGCGCCAACGGTATTGTTGAGACGCTGTATGTCAAAGCGCCGCAGCAGTATGTGAAAGCCGGGGAGCCGCTGGCACAGCTGTGGTTCCCGGAGTGGACCGCCGCGCAGCAGGAGTATCTGGCCGTGCGCAAGTTGGGAGACAGCGCTTTAACCGCGGCGGCGAGAGAACGATTACAGCTGCAGTTTATGCCCGCAGAGGTGATTCGCCAGGTTGAACGCAGTGGTAAATCACAAACTCGCGTTACCGTTCGCGCGAAGCTCGCCGGTTATGTGAATAAGCTTGAGGCGCGGGAGGGGCAGCAGGTTACCGCGAATGCGCCGCTGTTCGAAGTAGCAAGCCTCGAGTCGGTGTGGATCGTGGTGGATTACCCTCAGTCGCAGGCTCAGGCCCTGCAGCCGGGGAGCGAGATTATGGCTACCGCCGATAGCTGGCCTGGCGAGATGTTCCATGGGCGGGTAAGCGAGCTGCTGCCGAACCTTGAAACAACCACCCGCACGCTGAAGGCTCGTATCGTCCTCGATAATCCCAAAATGAAACTTAAGCCGGGCATGTACCTTAGCGTTCGTCTGGCGAACCAGCAGCCGCGCGCCGCCGTGCTGGCCGTGCCGGAGGAGTCGCTGATTGAAACCGGGAGCCAAAGCCGCGTGCTGGTTGCCGAAGAGGGCGGCCATTTCCGCCCGGTGAACGTGGTGCCCGGCATCAGCGATAAAGGCTGGGTGGAAATTCGTTCCGGGCTGAATGAGGGGGAGAAAGTGGTCACTTCCGCCCAGTTCCTTATCGACTCAGAGGCAAGCCTGCGCAGCGCTTTGCCGGAGTCGGACGCGCGGCCCAAAGCTCAGCCAGCGGTGAAAACCTACGACGGAGAAGGTGTGGTAAAAGCGGTGAGCGCGGATGCCATTACCATTTCTCATCATCCTATTCCCGCGCTGAACTGGGGGGCGATGGTGATGCCGTTTGCGCTGCAATCGCCGACTAACCTGAAGCCGGGGGACGCGGTGATGTTCAGCTTCACGATGGATGATGAACAGGGCGCCGTGATTACTCATCTTATGCCGATGGCGGAGGCGCACAAATGATTGCCGCCGTTATCCGCTGGTCGCTTAAGAACCGCCTGCTGGTGGTGCTGGCTGCTATTATTATGGCGGCGTGGGGGCTGTGGTCGCTACAGCGTGCGCCGCTTGATGCACTCCCGGATCTCTCCGATGTGCAGGTCATTGTGCGGGTCAGCTATCCGGGCAAAGCGCCGCAAATCGTTGAGGATCAGGTCACGTACCCGCTGACCACTACCATGCTGTCCGTCCCGGGCGCTAAAACGGTGCGTGGGTTCTCGATGTTTGGCGATTCCTATGTCTACATTCTGTTCGACGACGGGACCGATCCTTACTGGGCACGATCCAGGGTACTGGAATACCTCAGTCAGGTGCAGTCGCAGCTGCCGCCTGAAGCCAAAGCCTCGCTGGGGCCGGATGCTACCGGGGTAGGCTGGGTGTATGAGTATGCGCTGGTGGACAGAACCGGGAAACACAGCCTGGCCGATCTGCGAGCCCTGCAGGACTGGACGCTGAAATTTGAGCTGAAAACCGTGCCTAACGTTTCCGAAGTGGCGAGCGTGGGCGGCATGGTGCGTCAGTACCAGATTGTGCTCGACCCGCAGCGCATGAAGGCGCTGAATATAACCCATGAGCAGGTCATCAATGCGGTAAAAAGTGCCAATCAGGAAGGGGGCGGTTCGGTGCTCGAGATGGGGGAGGCTGAGTATATGGTTCGCACCTCCGGCTATCTCAAAAGTCTGGATGATTTTAAGCAGGTGGTGATCGTCAGCCGCGACGGCGTGCCGGTGCTGCTTTCTGACGTCGCTTCCGTCAGGCTGGGGCCGGAAATCCGTCGGGGCGTCGCCGAGTTTAACGGGGAAGGCGAGGTTGCAGGCGGCATTATCGTCATGCGCTATGGCAAAAATGCCCTTGAAACCATCAATGCGGTAAAAGACAAGCTGACGCAGCTGCAGAAGAGCCTGCCCGCCGGCGTTGAAATTGTTCCGGTTTATGACCGCTCTCATCTGATTGAAAATGCGATAGAAACGCTCTCCCACAAGCTGCTGGAAGAGTTTATCGTGGTGGCCATTATTTGTTCGCTGTTCCTGTTTCACTTCCGCTCCGCGCTGGTGGCGATTATCACCTTGCCGCTCGGTATTCTCGGGGCGTTTATCGTCATGCATTACCAGGGCGTGAACGCCAATATTATGTCGCTGGGCGGGATAGCGATTGCCATTGGCGCGATGGTCGATGCGGCGATAGTGATGATTGAGAATATGCACAAGGTGCTTGAGCAGTGGCGACACGAGCATCCGGGAGAGCAGCCACGCAGTGCGGATTACTGGCAGATATCCCAGCAGGCCGCCGTCGAAGTGGGGCCGGCGCTGTTCTGTAGCCTGCTGATCATTACCCTGTCGTTTATCCCCGTGTTCTCTCTTGAGGCGCAGGAGGGCAGGATGTTTTCGCCGCTGGCTTTCACCAAGACCTATTCTATGGCGGTGGCCGCAGGGCTGGGGATAACGCTGGTGCCGGTGCTGATGGGCTGGTTTATTCGCGGCAAGATCCCTGATGAAAAAGCCAATCCCATCAACCGCTGGCTGATTGCGGCCTACGAGCCCGTGCTGGAAAAGGTGCTCGACAGGCCGAAAACCACGCTGGCGGTGGCCGGGGTGCTGCTGGTGGCAACGCTTTGGCCGCTAAGCAAGCTGGGGAGCGAGTTTATGCCGCCGCTGGACGAAGGGGATTTGCTGTATATGCCTTCAACGCTGCCGGGTATTTCCACGCGTGAGGCAGGGCGATTGCTGCAGCAGACCGATCGCCTGATAAAAACCGTGCCGGAAGTGGAAACCGTCTTTGGCAAAGCCGGGCGCGCCGAAACGGCCACCGATCCTGCGCCGTTGACGATGATTGAAACCACCATTCGCTTTAAGCCGCGTGACCAGTGGCGGCCGGGAATGACCATGGACAAGCTGGTGAACGAACTGGACAGCGTGGTCAAAGTGCCGGGAATTGCCAACGTGTGGGTGCCGCCTATTCGTAACCGCCTTGATATGCTGGCTACCGGGATCAAAAGTCCGGTCGGAATAAAGGTGAACGGCAATAATATTGCCGCCATCGAGTCAGTTGCGGAACAGATTGAGCGCGTGGTGAAGCAGGTGCCCGGCGTCACGTCGGCGCTGGCCGAACGTTTGGGCGGCGGGCGCTATGTGGACATCGACATCGATCGTCGCAAAGCGGCGCGCTACGGCGTTTCAGTGAAGGAATTGCAGTCGCTGGTGTCCACGGTTATCGGGGGCGAGAACATAGGTGAAACCATTGAGGGGCGTGAACGTTTCCCCATCAACGTGCGTTACCCGCGTGAGCTGCGTGATAACCTGCAAAAACTGCGTGATTTACCCGTTATCACCGCTAACGGCAGCCAGCTGGCGCTTTCTGAACTGGCTAATATTTCCATCACCGAAGGGCCGCCGATGCTGAAAAGCGAAAATGCTCGCCTTTCAAACTGGATCTATGTCGATCTTCGTGGGCGTGATTTGAAGTCGGCCGTGGAGGATATGCAGCGCGCAGTTGCGGAGCAGGTTAAGCTGCCTGAGGGCGTTTCGCTTTCGTGGTCAGGGCAGTTTGAATACCTTGAACGCGCGACCGCGAAATTAAAAATTGTGTTGCCCTTTACCTTATTAATCATATTCGTACTGTTATATGTCACCTTCTCGCGAGTGACCGATGCATTATTAATTATGGGGACTTTACCTTTCTCATTAATTGGCGGCGTATGGCTGCTTTATCTGCTGGGATATAACCTGTCCGTTGCCGGTGCCGTTGGCTTTATTGCCCTGGCCGGGGTTGCTGCTGAATTTGGCGTGATCATGGTGCTTTATTTAAATCAGGCGCTTATTAAACATCAGAAAACCGATGAGGTGCAGGATGGCGGCATGCTGCGACGTGCTATTCATGAAGGGGCGGTCTTGCGCGTCAGGCCAAAGGTGATGACCGTGGCCACCATCATGGCGGGTTTACTGCCGATTATGTGGGGCGATGGCACCGGGTCGGAGGTGATGAGGCGTATTGCCGCGCCGATGATTGGGGGAATGGTGACGGCGCCGCTGCTGTCGATGCTGGTTATCCCTGCGGTATATATGCTTATTAAAAAGCGGAAATAAGGTGTATGAGCCGGAGTGTTTATAATTATGCGCTCCGGCTTGCAAGTTTATTCATCATTGTCTGATAGTTATTTGGGAATTCAGCGTATTGACAGCAGATGCTGGACAATTTTCTTTACAACTCATGTGCTGATTTAGCTTTCATTGAGATATAATTCAGTAAGGTACCAGTCGAATTTTAATATGGTAATAACGACGTGACTTACACGAATAAACTGTTCTCAATTTTGATTTTTGTTTGCACACTTGGGGTGAGTACCTCTGCTGCAGCCGCTGCGGAAGGCGGCTTTTTCAGCAACGCCTGGGAGACCTTCTCCGACCAGGTATCTAAAACCTGGCACGAGCCAGAGCATTACGATCTTTACGTGCCGGCAATTACCTGGCACGCCCGCTTTGCCTATGACAAAGACAAAACGGATCGCTATAACGAGCGGCCCTGGGGCGCTGGTTTTGGCCAGTCTCGCTGGGATGAGGACGGTAACTGGAACGGCATCTATTTGATGGCGTTTAAAGATTCCTTTAACAAATGGGAACCTATCGGTGGTTATGGCTGGGAAAAAACCTGGCGACCGTTGAGTGACGATAACTTCCATATGGGGCTGGGTTATACCGTCGGCGTGACCGCGCGGGACAACTGGAAATACATCCCCGTGCCTCTGGTGCTGCCGCTGGCTTCTATCGGCTATGGCCCGGCAACTTTCCAGATGACCTATATTCCCGGCACCTATAATAACGGTAACGTCTACTTTGCCTGGCTGCGCTTCCAGTTCTGATTTTGTACGACCAAAAGCAGGCGAAAACTGAGGATTTCTATACCCCTTAAAAAACAAGGTGTAATCCGCAAGCTAGTAAAAAGTTAGCGACTTTTATCACTTTTTAGCAATTCTGGACTGGACAAAAGCCACCACAATTGTTGTACTGATGCCCGACACAGCATTTGTGTCGTTTTTTCATGTAAAGGTAATTTTGATGTCTAAGATTAAAGGTAACGTTAAGTGGTTTAATGAATCCAAAGGCTTCGGCTTCATTACTCCGGAAGATGGCAGCAAAGACGTGTTCGTACACTTCTCTGCAATCCAGAGCAATGGTTTCAAAACCCTGGCCGAAGGCCAGCGCGTTGAGTTTGAAATCACTAACGGTGCCAAAGGCCCTTCTGCTGCAAACGTAATGCCTATCTAAGTCATTACCAGTGGAATATAAAAACCCGCCAAGGCGGGTTTTTTTTTGCCTGTCATTGCTCAGGCAAACAGATACGATTTCAAAAACAGTCCCACAATCGCCACGCTTATCAGCACGCTCGCCCAGCCGGTAATTTGCTCTTTCATCGCCTTCTCCCCCAAAGACATGGCCGGGATAGTGACAGAGAAAAATTAAGCTAACATTAACGCCGTGGGGCTTATTGGCTGACGAAGAGAGAAACCAGCCAAAATGCGAGCGCGGTCATAATAAAAGAGCCTGCAAGGTTGAGCAGAACGTTCATACCCGCCCAGGCAAGCCGCCCGTCCTGCAGCAGCAAAACCACTTCCGCAGAAAACGTCGAGAACGTCGTCAGACCGCCGCAGAAGCCGGTGGTAATCAGCAGTTTCCACATCGGGTCGACGTGGCTAAAGCGGCTGAACAGCGCCAGCCCAAGACCGATAATAAATGCCCCGGTCAGGTTGGCGATTAACGTCCCGATGGGGATCCCCATGTGTATGGGATTAAACTTCATACTAAGAAACCAGCGTGCTACGCTGCCTGTCCCGCCGCCGATAAAGACGGCGAATAGCATCTGAATCACGATTAATCCTTATTAAACATCAGCAATCTGAAAAGTGTAGCGTTCAGGCCGGGAGATTTATACCCAATGTGCTGTAATTAATCCTTTGAGCGGCGAGGCGAATATGAAGGTTGCGGTAGGGCAGTTTGTGGTGGGGCCCGTCTGGCAGGAAAATGCGGCAACCTGCGTACGGCTGATGGCGCAAGCGGCACAGAAGGGGGCCGATTTACTGGTGCTGCCGGAGGCGGTGATGGCCAGAGATGACAACGACCCGGATATGTCGGTAAAGTCAGCGCAGCCGCTGGACGGTGGCTATGTACAGCTGCTGCGGGCTGAAAGCCGGAAGAGTGGCATGACAACGGTGCTAACGCTGCATGTGCCTACCCACGACGGGCGGGCGGCGAACACCTTGCTGGCCATCCGCGGCGGTGAGGTTGCGGCGAGCTATCAAAAAGTTCATCTGTATGACGCTTTCAGCGTGCAGGAATCCCGGCTGGTGGATGCCGGAGAGCGCGTCGCCCCCCTGATTAAGGTGGCCGGAATGAACGTCGGGCTGATGACCTGCTATGACCTGCGTTTTCCTGAGATGGCGCTGAGCCTTGCGCTAAACGGAGCCGAGGTTTTGGTGTTACCTGCGGCGTGGCTCAAAGGCCCTCATAAAGAGGCTCACTGGGCGACTCTGCTGGCCGCCAGAGCGCTGGATGCAACCTGCTATGTTGTCGCCTCCGGGGAGTGCGGGGCTAAAAATATCGGCCAGAGTAGGATAGTCGATCCGCTGGGCGTAACCGTTGCCGCCGCAGCCGAGGTACCAGAGCTGATTTTTGCCGAGATTGCCCCAGAACGGGTGGCGGCGGTAAGGCAAATGCTGCCTGTGCTGAGCAACCGACGCTTTGCGGTACCTCAAATGTTATGATGTTTTTTTAAGCAAAACTTGATTCACCTTGTTACAGATTGCTATTGTGTCGCGCGGGCAAATGTCCGTTAATGCAATCAGGTCTTTTATTCGCCGTTGCCACGGCACGCATCACAAAAGAAGGTAGGTATGGGAGAGATTAGTATTACTAAGCTGCTGGTTGTCGGCGCGCTGATCGTATTGCTGTTTGGTACCAAGAAGCTGCGCACGCTGGGCGGCGATCTCGGTTCTGCCATTAAAGGTTTTAAGAAAGCGATGGCTGAAGACGACAACGGCAAGAAGTCCGATACCGAAGCACCTGCAGAACGCATCGTCCACAAAGACTGACCGACGGCTGCAAAATAAAAAACCGGCTCAAGATGGCCGGTTTTTTTATGGACGTCAGTTTAAACGTAACAATGTGTGACGGTTGTTACCGTGTGACGACTGTTACTTCACTTCCATTCCTTTTGCCTGCAGGTCGGCATGGTAAGAGGAACGAACAAACGGACCACAGGCCGCGTGGGTAAAGCCCATCGCCAGCGCTTCCGCTTTCATCTCTTCAAACTCATCAGGGCTGACGTAACGCTGCACCGGCAGGTGGTGACGGCTAGGCTGCAGATACTGGCCCAGCGTCAGCATGGTCACGCCGTGACGACGCAGGTCGCGCATCACCTCAATGATTTCTTCGTTGGTTTCACCGAGGCCCACCATCAGGCCGGACTTGGTTGGGATATCCGGATGCGCTTCTTTGAAGCGCTCAAGCAGCTTCAGCGACCAGTTATAGTCCGCACCCGGACGCACGTTGCGGTAGACGCGCGGCACGTTTTCCAGGTTGTGGTTGAACACGTCTGGCGGCGTCGCTGTCAGGATATCCAGCGCGCGATCCATACGGCCACGGAAGTCCGGAACCAGCGTTTCGATTTTGATGGTTGGGTTTTTTTCGCGAATAGCACGAATACAGTCTGCAAAGTGCTGGGCACCGCCGTCGCGCAGATCGTCGCGATCCACGGAGGTGATAACCACATAGCGCAGGCCCATGTCGGCAATCGTTTGGGCCAGTTTTTCAGGCTCGTTGGCGTCTGGTGCCACCGGGCGGCCATGCGCCACGTCGCAGAATGGGCAACGGCGCGTACAAATGGCGCCCAGAATCATAAAGGTCGCGGTGCCGTGGTTAAAACATTCAGCGAGGTTAGGGCAGGAAGCTTCTTCGCAAACGGAGTGCAGCCCATTTTTGCGCATCGCCGCTTTAATGCCCTGGATACGGGTTGAGTCAGACGGAAGTTTGATTTTCATCCATTCTGGCTTTCTCAACAGCTCCTGGCGCTCTGTTACCACGTTTTTAACCGGGATCAGAGCCATTTTATCGGCGTCGCGGTATTTAACGCCGCGTTCCATCACAATGGGTTTGCTCATAGGGTGCGTATTCCAGTTGCGGATAATGAAATCAGGCTAATTCAAGCTAAGTTAGGATCTATCAACTATTTTTGAATTAATGGCCGGGAGTATATCATCACGGCCAGGGAGAATCAGTATACCCCAACATGAAATGGAGAAAGAATTGTAAATGGGTTGTTGTTTTGTGCTAAATACCAGGTTAACGGGGATGGTGTTCACCTCTGAAACATCCTGCAAGAGGTGAAAACCACTGGTGCTCAGGCAAACTCGTGGTGGATGGCCTTGATTATCTCCTGCAAAACCGTATCCCGAATGCTGAGTTTGTTAAAATGCATGCTGGTTTCCATCGTCTTATCGGCAAACAGGTCGCAGTCGACCGCACGCAGATTCCAGGTTTCTTTGAACATTTCGTACAGCCGCCAGGGCATGAAGCCTAGCAGATCGCTGCTGCCCAGCAGCGAGGACAGCGTGACATAGTTGTAGCTGCTGAACGCTATCTGCCGGTTAGGCAGGCGCTCGCTAATCTGCTGGCGCAAATCGCGCAGCAGGTCATCCTGCATGATCAGGAAGGTGTGCTCCATGTTTTGCAGATCTTCGAGGGTCAGGCGCTGCTCAAGGCACGGGTGGCCTTCCCGACACACCACGGCGATACTTTCCTGGTACAGCGGCACGCTGGTTATCGTGCGGGCGTAATGGCGGCTGGTATCAATAATCAGATCGGTCTGAAACTGGCTTAGCTGGGACTCACCGTCGTTAATCGGCACGTTACGAATAAGCAGGTTTGGGTTAACTTTGCGGATCGCAGAATAGACTTTAGGAATAACTAAAGCCCCAATGGACGGCTGGGTCGCAATTGTGATGGTGCGCTGCTGGTCGTTGCTGCTGTTAAAATCCAGCGCGCCAAGAATGGATTCCAGACCCTGGCTGATATATTCGTGCAGGTGCGCCGCATAGGCCGTGGGCGTGACGCCCTGACCTTTTCGAATGAATAAGGGATCGGGAAAAATATAGCGCAACTTTTGGATAGACTGGCTGATAGCCGAGGGCGTGAGGTTAAGCACTCTGGCTGCATTGACGATGCCTTTATGAATGTAGACGGCCTCAAAAATAGTCAGCAAGTTTAAATCTATGTTACGTAACGTCTTGAATACGGGATAGTTATTTTCGCCATCGCGATCCGCGATTTTTTTCTCAGACAGTGGGTTTTGCCCCATGCCAGGTCTCCGCTAAAAAATAAAGAATATTATATTTATAGATACAAATAGCGCGTTTGGGGGAATTAACGTAGCTATTTTGCCAACCCAAGCACGAATAAAAAAAATTAAGCGACAGAAAAGGTTTCGGGGCTGTCATATTATTTAAATAATGACGTTTCTAAATTATCCAACGAGTGATTATAACTGATGGGCGGTCGGGCTTTTGCGAAGGGTATTATCAGGCCAGCAAAGGAAACCTGCTGGCCAGTTGATTAATCAGCGGACTGATATTCGTAAGGCGGGTGGTTTAGCAGAGCGATAAAGTTTTCTACCAGCCGTGGTTGAACGTCGGCCACGGTAATGCCTTCGACAAAATGGCTGACCTGCGTCATTTCCAGCCCCGCATAGCCGCACGGATTAATACGCAGGAAGGGGGAGAGATCCATATTGATGTTCAGCGCCAGGCCATGGAAAGAGCAGCCCTTGCGAATCCGTAGCCCCAGAGAGCAAATTTTTCGCCCGTCGACATAAACACCAGGCGCGTCCGCACGCGGATAAGCTTCAATGCCGATTTCTGCCAGCGTGTTGACCACGGTTTGTTCCAGCACGGTCACCAGTTCACGAACGCCTAGCTTGCGTCGTTTTAAATTCAGCAGCAGGTACATTACCTGTTGGCCTGGGCCATGAAATGTCACCTGGCCGCCGCGATCGCTTTGGACGACAGGGATATCACCCGGCATCAGCACGTGCTCGGCTTTACCTGCCTGACCCTGTGTGAAGACCTGCGGGTGTTCAACCAGCCAGATTTCGTCGGCCGTGGTTTCATCGCGGGTATCGGTAAAGTCGTGCATTGCCTGCGAGACGGGTTCATAAGGCTGCAGGCCGAGGGGGCGGATCAGGATAGTGTCTTGAGACAAAACTGTGTCTCCAGGAGAAAAAGGTGGTTGGAAGTATATCACAGTAAAAACCCGGCCTGAGCCGGGTCAGAGACGGCAAACAAAGTTAATTGATGTAAATAATCTCGTGCTTTGATCTAATAAAAACAATGAATGCTGCACTCTGGTTTGCCCCAAACGGTCGAAAACCACGTTTTTCGGCTGTTTGTCATCGAGCTAAGACCCGGCCTGAGCCGGGCCGTCGGATTACAGCACCATACGAACGATTTCGATGTTGCCTAATTCTTCGTAAAGGGTTTCAACCTGCTCAATGTGCGTTGCATTGATGGTAATGGAAACGGAGTGGTAGTTTCCTTTGCTGCTTGGTTTAACCTGCGGCGTGTAGTCACCAGGGGCATGGCGCTGCACTACCTCAACGACCAGATCAACCAGCTCCGGTTTCGCCAGGCCCATTACTTTGTAAGTAAAAGAGGTTGGGAATTCGAGCAGTTCGTTCAGTTTGGTTTTCATGGTAGCTCCAGCGTTACGGCAATAAAAATGGTAACTCCCGCCAACGGGCGGGAGTTGCTTTGATACTAAGTATATGGGGTCAACTTCGACACTTTCAAGCGTTCAATAATTAACCGAACCAGTGGTGGAACATCAGTTTGATGTAATCAATGATTCGGCTGAAGAAATTCCCTTCCGGCATCTCTTGCAGCACAACCAGCGGACGCTGCTCGATAGTTTTGCCGTCAAGCTGGAAGTTAATGGTGCCAACAACCTGATTTTTCTGCAGCGGCGCGTGCAGCTCGGAGGTGGTCAGCACGTAGCTGGCTTTCAGATCTTTCATGCGGCCACGAGGAATGGTCAGATAAACGTCTTTATCCACGCCCAGGGACGCGCGATCGTTATCACCAAACCAGGCTGGCTCTGAGGCGAACTCTTTCCCGGCCTTCAGCGGAGAAACGGTTTCAAAGAAGCGAAAGCCCCAGGTCAGCAGCTTTTTGCTCTCGGTTTCACGCCCTTTGTAGGTGTGGCCGCCGAGCACCGCAGAGATCAGGCGCATCTGTCCTTCGGTTGCGGAGGCAACGAGGTTATACCCTGCAGCATCCGTGTGGCCGGTTTTAATGCCGTCTACGTTGAGGCTGGTATCCCACAGCAGGCCGTTACGGTTGGTCTGGCGGATATTGTTGAAGGTGAACTCTTTCTCTTTGTAGATAGAGTATTCGTTCGGAACGTCACGGATCAGCGCCTGGCCGATCAGCGCCATATCACGCGCGGAGCTGTACTGACCTTCTGCATCCAGCCCATGCACGGTCTGGAAGTGGGTGTTTTTCAGGCCCAGGGCAGAAACGTAGCTGTTCATCAGGCTAACGAATGCATCCTGGCTGCCGGCGACGAAGTCGGCCATCGCCACACAGGCATCGTTACCGGACTGCAGGTTAATGCCGCGTACCAGCTTGTTAACCGGCACCTGCATACCCGGCTGCAGGAACATCAGGGAAGAGCCTTTAAACACCGGGTTGCCGGTCGCCCAGGCATCTTTCCCGATGGTGACCATCGCGTTGTCATCGAACTTGCCGGCTTTCATCGCCTGACCGATAACGTAGCTGGTCATCATTTTGGTGAGGCTTGCCGGATCGCGACGCGCGTCGGCGTTGGATTCGGCCAGCACTTTGCCTGAGTTGTAGTCAATCAGGATATACGCTTCTGCATCAATCTGCGGGACGCCCGGGATCATGGTTTTAATATTGAGGTCGTCAGCTTGAGCAGAGGCCATGGCCGCGAAGGCGAGAGCCGAGGTGAGCGCCAGGCGCTTAACAAAACGTGCAGAAAGAGCTGTATTCATGATGAAACTACGACGTCCGTGATGGAATTAAAAAAAGTGCCTTACTATAGCAAAAGCATTTTTGACTGGCATCTGACTTTGCACGTGAGTTTGTTAATGGTCTTTACACAAATTTACGGGCAAGAAACATGCCAGTCACAGCTTTACATAGACGGAGCGTTGGTCACAAAGGATTGCTGTTGCGCTTCCGACATCAGGCGCTGCTGCAGAGCTGTGGCTTCATTTCGGCTGCTGAACGGGCCAAGCTGAACGCGATAAACCGCGCCGTTATGGGACACCGCGCCCGGAACGCCAAACTGCTGGCTCAACTTCTGCTGCCACTGGCTGGCGCGTGCTCCATCGCTGACGGCGCCAACCTGAACAACATAACGCCCGCTGCTGGCAGGGGCGCTGGTTGCCGCCGCGCTACGTTGCACGTGGCCTTGCACAGAACCCGGTGCCGTGACTGGTGCGGCAACGGCGGGGGCAGGTTGTTCAACGATAGGGCCTGGCTGTGGGGCTACCGGCGGAGTGGCCGTCGTCGCTGGCGTAACTGCCGTTGCGGCTGGCTGCTGGGCAGTCGGAGTTGTCGCAGCTGCTGTCGCTGTTGCAGCAGTGTCAGGTGTTTCTATCACCCCCGCCGCAAGCGGCGTTGGTGCACCCAGGAAACCGCTGCTTTGAACCGGTGCACCGGTAGCATCCGCGCTTTGCAGCGTGGAGTTACTGATAGCGCGTACGTCACCTTGTGGGGCTGCTGGCTGTACAGGGGAGGACACGCTCCCCATACCGCCGCTAAGGTCAGGACGGGCCGGCAGCGCATAGGTCTGTTTAGCGATTGTCGTACAGGCGGTGCCCGGGCCGGACATTGTACCGTCCTGCGCGACGATAATTGGGTCGATGCGAACTTTGGTGTTATTCGAGGTATTCAGCCTGTCCGCCGCCGCGCGAGAAAGTGAGATAGCGCGGTCGTTGCCATAAGGGCCACGATCGTTGATGCGTACCACAATCATGCGGCCATTCGCGAGGTTGGTGATTCGCGCGTAGCTTGGGATTGGCAGCGTTGGGTGCGCGGCGGTGAGCGCATTGGCATCAAACGCTTCACCGGAGGCCGTCAGGTTGCTACCCGGCTCGGCGTCATAGATTGCCGCAAAGCCAGACTGGCTGAAGTTGGCCGGATTCTGAACAATTTTGTAGCTTTTGCCGTTGTTCTGGTAATCCTGATTGACCGACGGATTCAGCGGTTCGTAGCGTGGCTCTGCGCCGCTGATTTCGACGACTGGGCCGTTGCACACTACCGGCTGCTGCGGCTGATTAACCGGCTGCTGGCTATCATCATTTGACGAACATGCCGCCAGTAACGCTGCAGCGATGCAGACGCCAGCCCACCGTTTTTGCTTACCCATTGCGCACCTCATCCAGTTACACGCTTTTTGATAACATTTTTCTGTGTGTGTGTATCGACATGACGATACCGAACCCGGCCATCAGAACGATGAGCGCCGACCCCCCGTAACTGACGAGCGGTAACGGCACGCCGACCACCGGTAAGATACCACTAACCATGCCAATATTTACAAATACATAGACGAACAGAATGAGCATCAGTCCGCCGGCCATCACGCGCCCGAAGGTAGTTTGCGCCCGAGCGGCAATAAACAGGCCACGCATGATAAGCAGCAGATAAAGCGCCAGCAGCACCAGAATACCCACTAATCCTAGCTCTTCAGCCAGCACCGCGAAGATAAAGTCCGTGTGGCGTTCGGGCAGGAATTCAAGCTGAGACTGCGTGCCGTGCAGCCAGCCCTTGCCGCGAAGGCCACCGGAGCCGATAGCGATTTTGGACTGAATAATATGATAGCCCGCGCCCAGCGGATCGCTTTCCGGATCCAGCAGCATCATCACGCGAGCGCGCTGGTAGTCGTGCATCAGGAAGAACCACAGGATAGGCACGAAGGCCGCAACCAGCAGCACGGCAACCAGAATAAGCCGCCAGCTCATGCCGGAGAGGAACAGCACGAACAGACCCGAAGCGGCGACCAGAATAGAGGTGCCGAGGTCAGGCTGCGCGGCAACCAGCAGGGTAGGCATGAAGATCAGGATAAGCGCGATGCCGGTGTTTTTCAGCGTGGGCGGGCAAACGTCGCGGTTAATAAAACGGGCGACCATCAGCGGGACGGCAATTTTAGCGATTTCCGAAGGCTGAAAACGGACAAAGCCTAAGTCCAGCCAGCGCTGTGCCCCTTTTGAAATAGCCCCGAAGGCGTCAACCGCAACCAGCAAAATAATACAGAAAATGTAGAGATAGGGCGCCCAGCCTTCATACACGCGGGGCGGGATCTGCGCCATAACGACCATGATAACCAGCCCCATCAGGATCTGGCCGACTTTACGCTCCATCATGCCCATATCCTGACCGCTGGCGCTCCACACCACCAGGGCGCTGAAGACCAACAGGGCGAGGATAGTCACCAGGAAAGTCGGGTCGAGGTGGATCTTATCCCAAATCGTCTTTTTATTAGGATTGTCAGTCATGCTTATTGATCCTCTGCGGCCGAGGTGGCCGGTGCTTCAGACGGCAGTACCGTGTTGTTATCCCCCAACATGACGTGGTCGAGGATCTGGCGCATGATAGTCCCGACGGCCGGACCTGCGCCGCCGTTCTCCAGAATCATGGTCACGGTGAACTGTGGGTTGTCGTACGGTGCGAACGCCGTCATCAGCTTGTGGTCGCGCAGACGCTCAGCAATTTTGTGTGCGTTATATGTTTCGTTGGCCTTCAGGCCGAAGACCTGCGCGGTACCGGATTTCGCCGCCACTTTGTAAGGCGCATTGGCGAAGTATTTGTGCGCGGTGCCGTTAGGCCGGTTGGCTACGCCATACATCCCGTCTTTAGCGATTTCCCAATAGCCTGAGTGAATGTCGCCCACGGGGGCTTCTGTCGGCTGCTGCCACGGAACCTGTTTGCCGTTTTCCGTGGTGCTCATCAGCAGATGCGGCACGCGAACGATACCGTCGTTAATCAGGATCATCATCGCCTTGCTCATCTGGATTGGCGTTGCTGTCCAGTAGCCCTGGCCGATGCCTACCGGAATGGTGTCACCCTGATACCACGGCTTTTTAAAGCGTTTCAGCTTCCACTCGCGCGTTGGCATGTTACCCGCACGTTCTTCGGAGAGGTCGATTCCCGTGAGGTGACCATAGCCGAATTTGCTCATCCATTCACCTATGCGGTCGATCCCCATGTCGTAGGCGACCTGGTAGAAGAAGGTATCGGCGGATTCTTCCAGCGATTTGGTCACGTTCAGGCGGCCGTGGCCCCATTTTTTCCAGTCGCGGTAGCGTTTTTCCGAGCCTGGCAGCTGCCACCAGCCTGGGTCAAACAGCGAAGTGTTACGCGTAATGACGCCCGCGCTCAGCGCCGAAACCGCCATGTAAGGCTTCACGGTAGAGGCCGGAGGGTAAACGCCCTGGGTCGCACGGTTAATCAGCGGGGTATTCGGGTCGCTCAGCAGGCCGGAATAGTCCTTGCTTGAGATCCCATCCACAAACAGGTTCGGGTTGTAGCTTGGCATTGAAACCAGCGCCAGAATGCCGCCGGTGCGCGGGTCTGTGACCACTACCGCAGCACGGCTGCCCGCCAGCAGGGTTTCGATATACGTTTGAAGCTTGAGGTCCAGCGTCAGATAAATATCGTGCCCTGCCTGGGGCGGCACTTCTTTAAGCTGGCGGATAACGCGGCCACGGTTGTTAACTTCAACCTCTTCGTAGCCCGTCTGGCCGTGCAGGACATCTTCGTAATAGCGTTCGATGCCGAGCTTGCCGATGTCGTGGGTCGAAGCGTAGTTGGCCAGCTTGCCTTCTTTATCCAGGCGCTCAACGTCTTTATCGTTGATTTTAGAGACGTAGCCGATGACGTGGGTCAGTGCGGAGCCATAAGGATAGTAGCGGCGCTTGTAGCCTTTAACTTCCACGCCGGGGAAGCGGTACTGGTTTACCGCAAAGCGAGCAACCTGAACTTCGGTCAGGTTGGTTTTTACCGCTATGGAGGTAAAACGGTGCGAGCGTGAACGCTCTTTTTTGAAGTTGGCGATGTCGTCATCGGTCAGGTCAACGACCGGGCGGAGCGCCTCCAGCGTGTCCTGAACGTTATCGACCTTCTCCGGCATCATCTCAATTTGGTAGATGGTGCGGTTCAGCGCCAGCGGCGTGCCGTTGCGATCGTAGATAATGCCGCGGCTCGGCGGAATAGGAACCAGCTTGATGCGGTTTTCATTGGACCGCGTCTGGTAGTCGTTGAAGCGGACGATCTGCAGATTATAAAGGTTGGCGATCAGCACGCCGGTAAGCAGCAAAATGCCGATAAAAGCGACCAGCGCCCGGCGCACAAAGAGCGCAGACTCAGCAGTGTAGTCGCGAAAAGAATTCTGTAATTTCATTCGCTGCTTAGTTTTACCCGCTCAGGTTTACTCACGATGGTAAGGGTGGTTGGTGGTAATGCTCCACGCCCGATAGAGGCTTTCCGCTACCAGCACCCTGACCAGTGGATGAGGCATGGTTAGCGTGGAGAGCGACCAGCTTTGCTCGGCCGCGGCCTTGCAGGCTGGTGCTAAGCCTTCCGGGCCACCGATCAACAGGCTGACGTCGCGGCCATCCTGTTTCCAGCGTTCCAACTGCGTGGCAAGCTGCGGGGTGTCCCACGGTTGACCGGGGATATCCAGCGTCACTATCCGGTTACCTTTGCCCGCGGCGGCCAGCATCATTTCGCCCTCTTTTTCGAGGATGCGTTTGATATCGGCATTTTTGCCGCGTTTTCCAGCCGGAATTTCTACCAGCTCAAAAGGCATGTCTTTCGGGAATCGACGCAGGTACTCGGTAAAGCCGGTCTGCACCCAGTCAGGCATTTTGGTTCCAACGGCCACCAGTTGCAGCTTCACCCGTTAGCTCCAGAGTTTTTCCAGTTCGTACAGCTGGCGGCTCTCTTCCTGCATGACGTGAACGATAATTTCGCCCAGATCGACAACAACCCAGTCGGAAGCGTTAATGCCTTTCACGCCCATCGGCGACAGGCCAACTTCGCGGGAGGACTGTACAACGTGTTCAGCAATAGACATGACGTGGCGGTTAGACGTCCCGGTGCAGATGACCATGCAGTCGGTGATGCTGGATTTGCCTTTAACATCAATCGCGATGATGTCCTGGCCTTTGAGGTCGTCGATTTTATCGACGATGAAATCCTGAAGTGCTTTACCCTGCAAGTGTTCCCCCTGAGAGAATAAGAGTGTGTGGTTTGGCCCGTAAATAACCCTATACCCAACAGGGCAGGCGGCTTTGGCTGAAAAATTGGCCGGCCAGCGCGAATCGCGGGGTATCATCCCATTGCACGCCGGAGTTTGCATCGCCATTTTTGTAAAACTATTTCAGAAAAGCCGGATTTACGGGCAGGAAATTATGGCAGCGGAGCATAACAGCCTGAGGGGTGGTGTCAATGGCTGGCACTCCCGGTAAAACATAATAGCGTAAACCAGTACACTTCACTGTCGTTCTCCCCGGTAATTCAGACCAGCCCTGACGCTTAGCGATAAAGCCCGTGCTGGAGAATAAAAGCCAGTACGTCAGGCGGGAGCAGGTCATCACAGGGCTGATTATTCTCAAGGCGATGGCGAATAGTGGTCGCTGAGATGTCGTAGAGTGGGGTTTGCGCGAGGAAGACTTTTCCTGCCGGCTGCTGATGTAATGTTTCGACCGAATCCGTTACGTTTTGTGCGAGCCACGCCTGCTGCTCGGGTGTTTCCATGGTTAACGGATAGCCTGGCCGCTGGGTGACCAGCAGATGGCAAAGCGTGAGCAGCGTTTCCCAACGGTGCCAGCGGTGCAGGCTGAGTAAAGAGTCCTGACCGATAATAAAGGCCAGCGGCTGCTTCGGCCCCAGTTCAGCCCGGAGCAGTTCCAGAGTTTCCACGGTCCAGGATGGCGTAGTGCGAGTCAGCTCACGGTCATCAAGGATAAACAACGGATTACCGGCTATCGCCAGCTCAATCATCTCTTTGCGCTGCTCGCTGCTGGCTTTCGGCTGTGGACGATGAGGTGGCACATTATTCGGCATGATGGTGACGCTTTTCAGCTTCACCAGGCGTGCCAGGGCTTCAACCGATTTCAGGTGGCCGTAATGGATAGGATCAAAGGTCCCGCCGTACAGCGCCAGAAGAGAAGTGTCAGGCATCAATAAAGATTTCCGGTAAAGCTTTATGGCAGATCAACAAGGAAAGGCCTTCGAGATCGTCCCAGACAGACTGCCCGTAGTCTTTCTTCAGCGTCAGCTCGATGCGCGTCAGTAAACGAACGGCCTGGTAAAGCTGCTCGGCCGATACGCGGTTCAGCGCCTCGGTAACGAGCTGGCGACGGTTTTGCCACACGCGTTGCTGATCGAACAACGTACGCAGCGGCGTCGTTGCAGACTGGCGTTTGAGATTGACCAGTTGCAGGAGTTCGCGCTGTAACGTCCGCAGCAGAATGACCGGCTCGCTGGCCTCCAGCCGAAGCTGTTGCAATATATGCAGCGCTCGTTTGCTCTTACCGGCGAGCAGGGCATCTACCCAGTGAAAAGGCGTGAAGTGGGCGGCATCATTCACCGCCTGTTCGACGCGCGGCAGCGTGAGTTTGCCGTCTGTCCAGATAAGAGAAAGCCTTTCCAGCGCCTGAGAAAGTGCCAGCAGATTGCCCTCATAGCAGTAGCAGAGCAGCTGATTAGCCGCGTCGTCCAGCGTCAGGTTCATCTGTTTTGCGCGCTGGGACACCCAGCGGGGCAAGTTTGCCTGTTCAGGCGTCTGGCAGGTGACGAGCACGGAGCGGTTTGCCAGTTGGGTAAACCAGGCAGCATTCTCCTGCGCTTTCGTCAGCTTATTTCCACGAACCAGCAGCAGGATGTCGTCATGAAGCAGGCTCACCAGCGTTTCCAGCTGCGCGTTAATCGCCGCATTCGGGCCGTTTTCCGGCAGCAGCAGGAGCAGCGTCTGGCGGCTGGCGAAAAGGCTCAGGGCCTGACAAATGGAAAATAACGCCTGCCAGTCTGTGGAGGCGTCAATCTGAACGGTGTGATGTTCTTCAAAGCCCTGTAGCTGCGCGCTTTTGCGGACAGCATCCTGGCTTTCCTGCAGTAAGAGAGGATCGTCACCTGACAGCAGATACGCCGCGCGCAGCCCTTCATTGAGCTGCGCGTGGAGTTGTTCCGGATACACTCGGATCATTTGCTAACAGGGGTTGCCGGCAGAGTGGTGGATACCCGGCCAGCAGGAGCCGGAGCGACCGATTTTTGTGCACTAACCGGTTTTTCCTCATCCTTTGTTGCTTCAAGGTCTGCGGCGTGAACGGCCAGCAGTTTGCGGATCAGCTGTTGGGCAACGTTGGTGTACATCTCTTTGATAATCAAATCCTGCTCGGCGTCTTTCGCCAGCGCAGTCAGCGGGTTATCAAAGAACGAACGGTAGGTCTTCGCGCTGATCGGATAAATGTCATGGCCCGGGATCAGGACCTGAGCATTAACAATCATCACCATCTGGTATTCCGCGGTCTGACCGTTCTGGAACACCGAAGCGGTATCCTGGCTGAGGCCTAAAGCACCCACGCGCAGGGACGGAATATCCTTGCGGACGCCAGTACCGGTATCGTCCACAATCGTGACGCCGTTTAAGCGTAGTTGCTTACGGATTTCACGCGTTAACGGGCCGTTAGGATCGCCAGAGTTGAGGATCAGCGTCTTCATCTCTGAGGGAACCTGCGTGTTGCCACGCAGGTGAAAACCACATCCGGCGGTGACCAGCACCGCCAGGGTTACTAACAGGGTGACAAAGGGATGTCGCACGCTTCCTCCTGCGCTTAGCCCACAACCAGGTTGAGCAGTTTACCCGGGACGTAAATCACTTTACGCACGGTTACACCCTCAAGATATTTCGCGACCAGGTGTTCCTGACCGGCGCGCTCGCGCACCTGTGCTTCGGTGGCATCAGCAGGCACGGTCACTTTACCGCGCACTTTGCCGTTAACCTGAACCACGACCAGACGAGAGTCTTCAACCATTGCCTGCTCGTCAGCCTGTGGCCACGGCGCGTTGTCCACATCGCCTTCACCGCCCAGCGACTGCCACATGTCGAAGCAAACGTGCGGGGTGAACGGATACAGCATGCGCACAACGGCCAGCAGCGCTTCGTTCAGCAGAGCACGATCCTGCTCGCCGTCCTGCGGCGCTTTTGCCAGCTTGTTCATCAGCTCCATGATGGCTGCGATGGCGGTGTTAAAGGTCTGGCGGCGGCCGATATCGTCGGTCACTTTGGCAATTGTTTTATGCACGTCGCGGCGCAGTGCTTTCTGATCTTCGCTCAGGGCGGCGATGTCCAGCGCAGGCGCGGCGCCACGGTTCGTGTGTTCGTAGACCAGTTTCCAGACGCGTTTCAGGAAGCGGTTTGCGCCTTCTACGCCGGACTCTTGCCACTCAAGCGTCATATCCGCCGGTGAAGCAAACATCATAAACAGACGAACGGTATCCGCGCCGTAGCGTTCAACCATCACCTGCGGGTCGATGCCGTTGTTTTTCGACTTCGACATTTTGCTCATGCCAGCATAGACCAGTTCACGGCCTTCTGCGTCACGGGCTTTTATGATGCGGCCTTTCTCGTCGCGTTCAACGATGGCGTCTACCGGGGAAACCCAGTTACGCTCGCCGTTAACACCGGTGTAGTAGAAGGCATCCGCCAGCACCATACCCTGGCACAGCAGCTGTTTAGCCGGTTCGTTAGAGGTCACCATGCCCGCGTCGCGCATCAGCTTGTGGAAGAAGCGGAAGTAGAGCAGGTGCATGATGGCGTGTTCGATACCGCCGATGTAGATATCGACCGGCAGCCAGTAGTTGGCCGCTTTGGAGTCCAGCATGCCTTTATCGTACTGTGGGCAGGTATAGCGCGCGTAGTACCAGGAAGACTCCATAAAGGTGTCGAAGGTATCGGTTTCGCGCAGTGCAGGCATGCCGTTGACGGTGGTTTTGGCCCACTCAGGATCGGCTTTAATTGGGCTGGTGATACCGTCCATAACCACGTCTTCCGGCAGAATAACCGGCAGCTGGTCTTCAGGCGTTGGCATCACGGTGCCGTCTTCCAGGGTCACCATCGGGATTGGTGCGCCCCAGTACCGCTGACGGGAAACGCCCCAGTCGCGCAGGCGGAAGTTCACTTTACGTTCGCCTACGCCTTTGGCTGCCAGCTTATCGGCAATCGCGTTAAACGCCTGCTGGAAGTCCAGACCGTCGAATTCGCCGGAGTTAAACAGTGCGCCTTTCTCGGTCATTGCGGAGGCGGAAAGATCCGGCTCGCTGCCGTCGGCATTCAGAATAACCGGCTTGATTGACAGGCTGTATTTAGTGGCGAATTCCCAGTCGCGCTGATCGTGACCCGGAACGGCCATCACTGCGCCGGTGCCGTATTCCATCAGCACGAAGTTGGCCACCCAGACCGGAACGCTTTCGCCGGTCAGCGGATGAATGGCGTTGATGCCGGTAGCGACGCCTTTCTTCTCCATGGTCGCCATGTCGGCTTCGGCCACTTTGGTGTTCCGGCACTCTTCAATAAATTCGGCAAGCGCTGGGTTATTTACCGCAGCCTGCTGAGCCAGAGGGTGACCGGCGGCAACGGCCAGATAGGTCACACCCATGAAGGTATCAGGACGCGTGGTGTAAACGGTCAGCTTCTCGGCGCTATTTTCAACGTCGAAAGTGATTTCCACGCCTTCGGAGCGGCCAATCCAGTTGCGCTGCATGGTTTTGACCTGATCTGGCCAGTGGTCCAGCGTATCCAGGTCGTTCAGCAATTCGTCGGCGTAGGCGGTGATTTTAATGAACCACTGCGGGATCTCTTTACGCTCAACCTTGGTGTCGCAGCGCCAGCAGCAGCCGTCGATAACCTGCTCGTTCGCCAGCACGGTCTGGTCGTTCGGGCACCAGTTAACCGCGGAGGTTTTTTTATAAACCAGACCTTTGTTGTACAGCTGAGTGAAGAACTGCTGTTCCCAGCGGTAGTACTCAGGCGTACAGGTGGCCAGTTCACGGCTCCAGTCATAGCCAAAGCCCAGCGTTTTCAGCTGGTTCTTCATGTAATTAATGTTGTCGTAGGTCCACGGGGCTGGCGCAGTATTGTTTTTAACCGCAGCACCTTCAGCCGGCAGGCCGAACGCATCCCAGCCAATCGGCTGCAGGACGTTTTTACCCAGCATGCGCTGGTAGCGCGCGATAACGTCGCCGATGGTGTAGTTACGGACGTGGCCCATATGTAGTCGGCCGGAAGGATAGGGCAGCATTGAGAGGCAGTAGTATTTCTCTTTGCCTTCGTCTTCGGTCACTTCAAAAGTACGGTTCTCTTGCCAGTGTTGCTGGACGTTGGATTCTATCTCTTCCGGGCGGTATTGCTCTTGCATGGCAGCCAGTAGTCCTGTTAATGAAAGACGGCTACGAAAAGTAGCCTTTAATGAATTCGAGTTCAGATCGCCATAGCATAGCCGATTAGACAGCGGCAAAACAGCCTTTCAACGCCCTCAGTGACCATTTCGCCGTTACGGGATGCTTGCAGTTTTTTACCCAGGGTGTGGCTAAACTAACAAAGCGTTGCCGGATTAAGGTCTACTATTAGAGTCAGTTACCACACCGCGAATGCAGGAATCCTTCAAGGAGGCAGGCTAACGATGAACAAGGTTGCTCAATTTTACCGGGAACTGATTGAATCGCTGAGCGAACGGTTGCGCAAGGGCGAGCGTGATATCGACGCGCTGGTTGCAAGCGCTCGCAAGCAGATGAATGACACCGGCGAACTGACCCGAACGGAAATAGAAGAGGTGACGCGAGCGGTACGGCGCGACCTCGAAGAGTTCGCGCGTAGCTACGGTGAAAGCCAGGATGAATTTACCGACAGCGTTTTTATGCGGGTGATTAAAGAGAGCCTGTGGCAGGAGCTTGCGGACATTACCGATAAAACCCAGCTGGAGTGGCGGGAAGTGTTTAAAGACCTTAGCCACCACGGCGTGTATCACAGCGGTGAAGTGGTAGGGCTTGGAAACCTGGTGTGTGAAAACTGCCATCATCAGATCGCGATTTATACCCCGGACGTGCTGCCAGTTTGCCCAAAATGTGGGCACAATCAGTTTCACCGTCGCCCGTTTGAACCTTAAAAAAAAGCCTTCCCGTTTGGGAAGGCCTTTTACCTGGATTAGGCAATTTGCTTAGTGCAGGATCTTCGCCAGGAAGTCTTTGGCCCGCTCTGACTGCGGATTATTGAAGAAATCGTCTTTGTTCGAATCTTCGACAATTTTCCCCTCATCCATGAAGATAACGCGGTTAGCCACTTTGCGGGCAAAGCCCATTTCGTGGGTCACAACCATCATCGTCATGCCTTCGTTTGCCAGCTCAACCATCACGTCCAGCACTTCGTTGATCATTTCCGGATCGAGCGCGGAGGTGGGTTCGTCGAACAGCATTGCAATAGGATCCATGCACAGGGCACGAGCAATGGCGACGCGCTGCTGCTGGCCGCCGGAGAGCTGGGCCGGATATTTATCGGCATGTGCGGAAAGCCCTACACGCTCCAGCAGCTTTAACCCTTTGGCGCGAGACGCGGCTTTATCACGCTTCAGCACTTTGACCTGGGCAAGCGTCAGGTTTTCGATAATCGACAGGTGCGGGAACAGCTCGAAGTGTTGGAACACCATGCCGACGTGCGAACGCAGCTGCGCCAGATTGGTTTTCTTGTCGTTAACCTGAGTACCGTTAACCAGAATCTCGCCTTTTTGCACCGGCTCCAGGCCGTTGACGGTTTTGATAAGCGTGGATTTGCCGGAGCCGGAAGGCCCGCAAACCACCACCACTTCGCCTTTTTTCACTTCGGTGGAGCACTCGGTCAGCACCTGAAAGTGACCATACCATTTAGAAACATTTTTCAGGGTAATCATTACACAGTCCTTTTCTTCAAGTAGCTGACCAACAGCGATGCACTGAGGCTAATCACAAAATAGACCAGGCCGGCAAACAGGATCATTTCGACCTGAGTTCCGTCACGCTCGCCGATAGTGGAGGCGGTACGGAAGAAGTCGGCCAGGCTTAAAACGTACACCAGAGAGGTGTCCTGGAACAGCACGATCCCCTGGGTTAACAGCAGTGGCACCATGGCGCGGAAAGCCTGCGGCAGGATGATGAGCTTCATCGACTGCCAGTGGGTCATGCCCAACGCCAGCGCGGCGTTTGACTGCCCTCTGGAAATACTCTGAATGCCGGCACGGATGATTTCCGAGTAGTAGGCGGCTTCAAACATTGAGAAGGCAACCATCGCGGAAATCAGGCGAATATCGGTCTTTGGCGACAGGCCGAGCACCGATTGCAGGAAGCCCGGGACCACCAGATAGAACCAGAGCAGCACCATGACCAGCGGCACGGAGCGGAAAACGTTCACGTAGACGGTAGCGAACCATGCGATCGGCTTGAAGCTCGACAGGCGCATGACCGCCAGCAGCGTGCCCCAGACAATACCAATCACCACCGCCGTAACGGTGATTTTGAGGGTAATGACCAGGCCCTGCATCAGGAAAGGCAGGGCAGGCAGAATAGAACTCCAGTCAAAATCGTGCATTATTTGCCCCCCATATTGCCAGGCAGGCGAATTTTACGTTCGACT
This sequence comes from Cedecea sp. P7760, assembly GCF_013386425.1. Taxonomy (NCBI): domain Bacteria; kingdom Pseudomonadati; phylum Pseudomonadota; class Gammaproteobacteria; order Enterobacterales; family Enterobacteriaceae; genus Cedecea; species Cedecea sp. P7760. The sequence continues at coordinate 59,894 of NZ_JACARU010000050.1, forward strand.
ACATACATCACGCCCATGATGACGGCGTTGATCAGTACATAGGCAAGGGTAATCGCCGTAAAGGATTCATAGGCGTGTGCCGAGTAATCCAGCAGTTTGCCCGCCTGTGCCGCCATGTCTACCAGGCCAATGGTTGAAGCGATGGCCGAGTTTTTCACCAGGTTCATCATTTCGGAAGTCATTGGCGGAACGATGACGCGGTAGGCGTTAGGCAGCAGCACGTAGCGGTAGGCCTGTGGCAGGGTTAATCCCATCGCCAGCGCGGCGTTCTTTTGCCCGCGAGGCAAAGATTGGATAGCCGCACGAACCTGTTCGCAAACGCGAGCGGCGGTAAACAGCCCCAGGCAAATCATTGACGAGAGGAAGAACTGAATATTGGGATCCAGCTCGGACTTAAACCACATGCCGAGGTTTTCCGGCAGCAGTTCAGGCACGACCAGATACCAGGTAAAGAATTGCACTATCAGGGGAACGTTGCGAAAGAGTTCAACGTATAGCGTACCGAGCCCGGACAGGAATTTGTTAGGGACCGTACGCAAAATACCAAACAGAGACCCTACCAGAAAAGCAATGATCCATGCGGTAATTGACAGGGCGACGGTGACCTGGAAGCCATTCCAAATCCAGCCCAGATAGGTTGTGTTGCCGAACGGGGCGGGTTGTAAAAAGATTCCCCAGTTCCAGTCTATAGACATAACTTACTCCGAGAGAAAAAAAAGAGGGTAGCTCAGGCTACCCTCGAAGATTGATGAGAAGCCGGCGCCTTTAAGCAGATCTTTGCCTGCGTTTTTGGGCACCTTCACGCTGGTGGGGGAACGACCCACCAACGTATAGTCTGTCCAGGCTTCAGTTCGTCAATCGGGAGGGCGGATTTTTCCGGCCCCTGTGTTTCTAATTAGTTGAGAGCTTTGTCGTTTGGTTCCTTGAACAGCGCTTTCATTTCGTTAGAAAGATCGAAGTTCATGTTGAGGTTCTTCGGCGGAATTGGCTGTTTAAACCACTTATCAAACCATTTGGCGGCTTCACCGGAGGTTTGCGCCTTCGCGATGGTGTCATCCATCAGCTTTTTAAACGCTGGGTCGTCTTTACGCAGCATGCAGCCGTAAGCTTCCTCGGACTGCGGCTTGCCGAGGATCTCCCAGTTATCCGGCTGTTTTGCTTTCGCACGTTCACCGGCCAGCAGGGCGTCATCCATCATAAAGGCAACGGCACGACCGCTTTCCAGCGTACGGAAGGAGTCACCGTGGTCTTTGGCGCTGATAATGCGCATGTCCATTTTCTGCTCGTCGTTCAGCTTGTTGAGCAGAATTTCGGAAGTGGTGCCTGAGGTGACGACAACGGTTTTACCTTTCAGGTCCGGGAAGTCTTTAATTGCACCGCCTTTTTTCACCAGCAGGCGGGTACCGACCACGAAAATAGTGTCGGAGAACGCGGCTTGTTTTTGACGCTCCAGGTTGTTGGTAGTGGAACCGCATTCAAAATCGAAGGTGCCGTTTTGCAGCAGCGGGATACGGTTTTGAGAGGTAATTGGAATCAGCTTCACCTGCAGGTCAGGTTTATTTAGCTGCTTCTTCACCGCTTCCACGATGGCGTTAGAGTAATCCTGAGAGTAGCCAACCACTTTTTGTTGGTTGTCGTAGTAAGAGAAAGGTACAGATGATTCACGGTGGCCGACCACGATAACGCCGTTGGCTTTGATTTTATCCAGCGTTGACTGCTGAGGCTTAGCGTCTTCTGCATGAACCATCGTGGCGCTCATGCCCATCACCAGCATTGCCGTGGCCAGTTTACGTAATTGCATATCCAACTCCTTAATCTTAGTGCCAGAGGAGGCACCGGTATCCGATGTGAGTGTTGTGTTTTGTTGTTTTTTCATGTTGCTAAAAGCGTCATGCAATGCTCTTTTGTTAACATCTAACCTAGCTGAATGTAAAGAAATTGCTAAGAAGATGTTTATTTTTGCGAAGCGCGCCGCACCCTTTAAAGGCAAAGATATGCCGATGCACTATAACGGTGCTTGCGATGTCGCTTTTTGGTGCATGAGCTTTTCATTGCCCGATACGGCCAGGCCACAGGGCGTCTTTGCGCCAGTTATTTGATTTCTACAGCTAAAATCTAGCAAAGCTCGTGCCAGAAATGAAAAAGGCCAGCAAATTTGCCGGCCTGTTTATCAGAAGGGGGCGTTACTTTTTATTACGGCTACGCAGGCTCATCACCAGGGCACCAAAGCCAAACAGGGCGGTAATGACCCAAAGAGGCCAGAAGCCGAAACGTGCATAAGGCGTCAGGCCAGTGGTTGGCGTGACTTTTGCTTCCAGCACTTCGCGGGTGAACTGCGGGATGATATGGGTGATATCACCTTCGGCGTTGACCACCGCGGTCACACCGTTATTGGTGCTGCGCAGCAGAGGCCGCCCGAGCTCCAGCGAACGCATGCGCGCCATCTGCAGGTGCTGCCACGGCCCGATAGATTTACCGAACCAGGCATCGTTGGAGATGGTCAGCAGGAAGTCGGTATCCGGCCGGAAGTTATCGCGTACCTGTTCACCCAGGATAATCTCGTAGCAGATAGCCGCCGTTAGCCGGACGCCGTTTGAGAGCAGCTGCGGCTGAACGTAGGGGCCACGGCTGAACGAAGACATCGGCAGATCGAAGAACGGTGCCAGCGGGCGCAGAATCGATTCAAGCGGGACAAACTCACCAAAGGGAACCAGGTGGTTTTTATTGTAGCGATTGCTGCTGGTATAGCTGTAAGGGCTACCTTCACCGAGGGTAATAATGGTGTTGTAGGTGTCGTACCTGTTCTGCTTGTTAAGGCGGGCGTCGACGATGCCGGTAATTAACGAGCTGTGCTTCGAGCGCAGCAGGTCATCCATCATGGTCAGGAACTGCTGCTGATTGATTTCCAGATCGGAGATAGCCGATTCCGGCCAGATAATCAGCTGCGCCTTGCCCATCTCCGGCTGGGTTTTATCCAGATAGATTTTCAGCGTGTCCAGCAGCTGGCTTTCATTCCATTTCAGCGACTGAGGAATGTTGCCCTGCACCATCGCCACGTCGACGGAGCGTTCCGCCTGTGGCTGAAACCACTGAATACTGCGCAGCGGCCAGGGCAGGAGGAGCAATGCGGCTGAGACCACGGCGGGAACCCACTTACGCGCCTGGAGGGCATAAACCAGAAGGCCGCTGATGATCATCAGCAGGAACGTAATGGTGTCGACCCCAAAAATCGGCGCGATGCCTTTTAACGGGCCGTCTATCTGGCTATAGCCAAACTGCAGCCACGGGAAGCCGGTGAGTACCCAGCCGCGCAGGAATTCGGTAATTTGCCAGACGACCGGGGCGGCAATGGCCACGCGCCACCACGTTGTTTTCGGCCATAGCTTGCTGAGAACGCCGGCGAACAGGCCAGTGTATAGCGACAGGTAGGCGGCCAGAAGCACCACCAGGAATACGTTCACCGGGCCCGGCATACCGCCGAACTGGGCAATGCTCACGTACACCCAGTTAACGCCGCTGCCGAACAGCCCCAGCCCCCAGAAGAAGCCAATTGAGGCGCTTTGCACCGGGCGACGATTTAGCGTTAATCCCTGTAAACCGGCAAGCGAGACAATGGCCGCTGGCCAGACATCATAGGGAGAAAAAGCCAGCGTTCCGCAGGCACCAAACAAAAGCGCCAGCAGCAGGCGAATGCGCTGGCGTTGAAGAAGTTGAGCTATAGCCATAGCGGCGTTATTCGTCCAGTTTAGGTTGCGGCGAGTCGTCCGGAATTCTGACATGAACCTGAATAATACGACGGCTATCGGCCATCGCGACTTTGAACTGGTAACCATCTATTTCAATGGTTTCGCCACGGGCAGGCAGATGGCCAAAGGCTTGCATCACCAGGCCGCCGATGGTGTCGACTTCTTCGTCGCTAAAGTGCGTGTCGAAGGTATCGTTGAAGTCTTCAATAGAGGCGAGGGCGCGCACCGTCCAAGTATGGCGACTCAGCTGGCGGAAATCGCCGTCTTCTTCGTCGTCGTACTCGTCTTCGATTTCGCCGACAATCAGCTCAAGAATATCTTCGATGGTCACGAGGCCTGAAACGCCGCCGAATTCATCAATGACAATCGCCATGTGGTAGCGCTGCTGACGAAACTCTTTCAGCATGCGGTCAACCCGCTTACTTTCAGGCACGACAACGACCTGACGTAATACTTTTTCCATGCTAAACGGCTCAGAATCGCTGCGCATAAACGGCAGCAGATCTTTCGCCATCAGAATCCCTTCGATGTGATCTTTGTCTTCGCTGATAACCGGGAAGCGGGAGTGAGCGGATTCGATAATGACATCGAGGCACTCGTCCAGCGTCTGGTTGTGCTTAAGCGTCACCATCTGCGAACGCGGGATCATGATGTCGCGGACGCGCTGGTCGGCGATATCCATCACCCCTTCGAGCATGTCGCGGGTGTCCTGGTCTATCAGAGAGTTTTGCTCAGAATCACGAATAAGCGTTAGCAGATCGTCACGGTTTTTAGGTTCACCGTGAAACAGCTGGTTGAGGATGAGGGAGAAGAATCCCTTTTTGGCTTCCGGCGTGTCACTATTCTGTGAATTGTCGTCGCTCATGGCGTTAGGTTTAAGGCCTCATATTAATCAAATACTAACAGGCAGCCTGATGGTGCGCTGCCTGCGCGTTACTGCGGCAAAGGGAAAACCCTGAGCCGACTACTCTTTCTCGGCAATGTACGGATCGGCATACCCAAGAGCAAGCATTATCTCTGTTTCCAGCGCTTCCATCTCTTCGGCCTCATCGTCTTCAATGTGGTCGTAGCCGAGCAGATGCAGGCTACCGTGCACAACCATATGCGCCCAGTGAGCTTCCAGCGGCTTCTCCTGCTCTTTAGCCTCCTGCTCAACCACCTGGCGACAGATGATCAGGTCGCCAAGCAGCGGCAGTTCGATGCCCGGAGGTGCTTCAAACGGGAAAGAAAGCACGTTGGTTGGCTTATCCTTGCCGCGATAGGTCAGGTTCAGATCGTGACTTTCTTCTGTATCAACCAGACGAACGGTTACCTCTGACTCTGCCTGAAACTGCGGGATAACCGCATCCAGCCAGCGCTGGATCTGTGCTTCGTCCGGCAGGCTACTTTCTTCTTCGCAGGCAACCTGTAAATCTAAAATAACCTGACTCATTTGCTCTCCTGAGCAGAGGCCTGCAGGGCCAGCGCTTCACGTTTGCGCTCTGCGGCGAGCTCGTCTTTACGCTTTTGATCGGCGGTTTCCCAGGCTTCATAGGCGTTAACGATGCGGGCCACAACCGGGTGACGCACCACGTCTTCACTATTAAGGAAGTTAAAGCTGATCTCATCCACCCCGGACAACACGTCGATAGCATGACGTAAACCGGACTTCAGGTTGCGCGGCAGGTCTATCTGCGTCACGTCACCGGTAATAACCGCTTTGGAGTTGAAGCCAATGCGGGTCAGGAACATTTTCATCTGTTCGGTGGTGGTGTTCTGGCTTTCGTCGAGAATGACAAAGGCATCGTTCAGAGTGCGGCCACGCATATAGGCCAACGGAGCCACCTCGATAACGTTACGTTCAATCAGCTTTTCGACTTTCTCGAAGCCCAGCATTTCAAACAGCGCGTCGTACAGCGGGCGCAGGTACGGGTCCACTTTCTGGCTCAAATCCCCAGGCAGGAAGCCCAGCTTCTCACCCGCTTCAACGGCAGGACGGGTCAGCAGAATACGGCGAATCTCCTGGCGCTCCAGCGCATCAACGGCGGCGGCGACGGCGAGGTAGGTTTTCCCTGTCCCCGCAGGCCCAATGCCGAAGGTAATGTCATGATCGAGAATGTTCGCGATGTACTGCGCCTGGTTAGGCGTACGTGGTTTGATAACCCCACGCTTGGTCTTAATATTGATGGCCTTGCCGTAATCCGGCACGCTGTCTGCCGTTTGCTCCAGCACCCGACTCTCTTTAATGGCCAGGTGGATTTGTTCCGGGTCGATATCCTGGCTTTGGCCGCGCATTGGCGCAGTGTCTACGTAGAGATGGCGCAGAATATCCGCAGCGGCGTTAACGGAGAGCTCACGGCCGGTGAGCCTGAAATGATTGTCACGGCGGTTGATTTCAATCCCCAGTCGGCGCTCCAGCTGTTTGATGTTGTCATCAAAAGGGCCGCACAGACTAAGCAGACGGGCGTTATCCGCCGGTTCCAGCGTTAATTCACGTGTTTCGATATTCAAACTTATCCTCTGGGTCACTCGGGGCCAGTTAGAGTAAAACGGTCTCGCGTAGCCGAAATATAATCCCGGCTACAGGGAAATTATTTATCCCGCAGCGTGATGGCGCAAGCGTCACAATTGATATTTGGGTGATGTCTTCAGAATGCAAGTGCAAACAATGAGGCAGCCTGCCGGAACCATGACTCGCTTTCCGGCAGGCCACTGAAAGGGTTAAGGCTGGTAAATCCCTACCCCAATATCATTCTCTTTACGGGTACGGGCGATGACGGATGCCGGTGTTTCAGCAATGCGCAGGCCCATCTCGTCTTCGGTGCGTACCAGCTTCGCGCGCAGGGAGTTGGTCAGGACTTCGGTGATTTCAACATCCACGAACTTCCCGACCATGTCAGGCGTTCCTTCGAAGTTAACCACGCGGTTATTTTCGGTGCGGCCGGACAGCTGCATAATGCTTTTACGCGAAGTGCCTTCAACCAGAATACGCTGCACGGTGCCCAACATTTTACGGCTCCAGTTCATCACCTGCTGGTTGATGCGATCCTGCAGGATATAAAGGCGCTGTTTCTTCTCTTCTTCCGGCACGTCATCAACCATATCTGCGGCCGGGGTGCCCGGACGCGCGGAGAAGATAAAGCTGAAGCTGGTATCAAAGTTGACGTCGGCAATCAGCTTCATGGTCTGCTCGAAGTCCTGGCTGGTTTCGCCCGGGAAGCCAACGATGAAGTCTGAGCTAATCTGAATATCCGGGCGCGCGGCGCGCAGCTTACGGATAGTGGATTTATACTCCAGCGCGGTGTGCGTACGTCCCATCAGGTTCAGCACGCGGTCTGCACCACTCTGGATAGGCAGGTGCAGGAAGCTCACCAGCTCAGGAGTATCGCGATACACTTCGATGATGTCATCGGTGAACTCGATAGGGTGGCTGGTGGTGAAACGAATGCGGTCGATGCCGTCAATTGCCGCAACCAGGCGCAGAAGTTCGGCAAACGAGCAGATACCGCCGTCGTAGGCCGCGCCGCGATAAGCGTTAACGTTCTGGCCAAGCAGGTTGACTTCACGCACGCCCTGTTCCGCCAGTTGGGCGATTTCAAACAGAATATCGTCACATGGGCGGCTGACTTCTTCCCCACGGGTGTAAGGCACCACGCAGTAGGTGCAGTACTTGTTGCAGCCTTCCATGATTGAGACATAGGCGGTCGGACCGTCGGCTTTTGGTTCTGGCAGGCGGTCAAATTTTTCAATTTCCGGGAAACTGACGTCAACGACCGGGCTACGAGTGCCGCGAACCTGATTGATCATCTCCGGCAGGCGGTGCAGGGTTTGCGGACCAAACACGATGTCCACATAGTGCGCGCGCTGGCGAATTTTTTTCCCTTCCTGAGAAGCAACGCAGCCGCCAACGCCGATGATAACGTCCGGTCTTTTAGCCTTGATATGCTTCCATCGCCCCAGCAGGTGAAACACCTTTTCCTGTGCTTTTTCGCGAATTGAGCAGGTGTTCAGCAGCAGAACATCCGCTTCATTCGCGTTATCGGTCAGCGTGAAGCCGTGGGTGCTGTCCAGCAGATCGGCCATCTTTGATGAATCGTATTCGTTCATCTGACAGCCCCAGGTTTTTATATGGAGTTTTTTTGTCATCGACTTGCCATTGCTCAAGGTGAAGTCAGGAATTAAGCCGGATAGTGTAATGCTTTGCTATGGATGTGACCAGCCTGGGAAAAGCCAGTAGAATTGGCACAGATGAATGAAGGAATGAGACTCATGGCAAATCAACCAATTGAAGTCGCCGTTGTCGGCGGTGGGATGGTCGGCGCGGCGGCAGCGCTGGGCCTGGCACAGCAGGGGATTCGGGTAGCCGTTATTGAGCATCAGGCGCCAGAGGTTTTTGTTCCGGAAAGCCAGCCGGATGTCCGAATTTCTGCAATCAGCAGCGCATCGGTTGGGCTGCTCAAGTCTCTTGGCGTGTGGGACAAAGTTTTAGCGATGCGGGCTCATGCCTATCGCCGCCTGGAAACCTGGGAGTGGGAGAGCGCGCACGTCAGTTTTGATGCTGCCGAGCTGGGCCTGCCTGAGCTTGGTTTTATGGTGGAGAATAACGTGCTGCAGCGCGTACTTTGGGAAGCGCTGGAAGCTCATCCGCAGGTCACTTTGCATTGCCCGGCCAGGCTGAAGCAAATCCATCGCCAGCAGGCGGGGTGGTCGCTTGAGTTTGAAGCAGGAAATTCACTTCATACTGAGATGGTGATTGGCGCGGATGGCGCGAATTCCCGGATCAGAAAATGGGCGGGGATAGGCGTGCATGCCTGGCAGTATCGCCAGTCCTGCATGCTGATTACCGTTAAATGCGAGACCGATCCCGGGGACAGCACCTGGCAGCACTTCACGCCGACCGGGCCGCATGCCTTCTTGCCGCTGTTCGACAACTGGGCCTCGCTCGTCTGGTACGATACGCCAGCACGCATCCGCCAGCTGCAGGGAATGACCCTGCCGCAGCTGCAAAAAGCGATTGCAGCCACTTTCCCTGAGCGGCTGGGGGCGGTCACGCCGATGGCCTGCGGCGCGTTTCCTCTGACTCGTCGGCATGCTTTGCAGTATGTACAGCAGGGGTTAGCACTGGTAGGTGATGCGGCGCATACGATTCATCCTTTGGCCGGGCAGGGTGTGAACCTGGGCTATCGCGATGTGGATGCTTTGCTTGATGTGATAATTAATGCCCGTAGCCACGCCGAGGACTGGAAGAGTGAGGCGATCCTGAAACGCTACCAGGCACGGCGTCAGGCGGACAACTTCCTGATGCAGAGCGGAATGGATCTGTTCTATGCCGGATTCAGTAACAACCTTGGGCCGCTGCGCGTGGTGCGTAATATTGGGCTGATGGCTGCGGAAAGAGCAGGCGGCCTGAAGCGTAAAGCGCTGAAATACGCCCTGGGACTCTAATTTTTATGCCCTCTCCGCCCGGGAGAGGGTAAGAGCATCAGGCTCGTTGTGCCTGAAATACAAAAGCAAAAAGCCCGCTTGCGCGGGCTTTTCATTGTGTGGCTGGGGTACGAGGATTCGAACCTCGGAATGCTGGTATCAGAAACCAGAGCCTTACCGCTTGGCGATACCCCAACAGGGTGCGCTCACAGAGTGAACGACTTTTTAAATTGGCTGGGGTACGAGGATTCGAACCTCGGAATGCTGGTATCAGAAACCAGAGCCTTACCGCTTGGCGATACCCCAACAATTTTTTAGGATTTATCGACGTTAATCAATAATTCCGTTGTATGGTGGCTACGACGGGATTCGAACCTGTGACCCCATCATTATGAGTGATGTGCTCTAACCAGCTGAGCTACGTAGCCGAACTTTATCATATTTTTCGATGGCTGGGGTACCTGGATTCGAACCAGGGAATGCCGGTATCAAAAACCGGTGCCTTACCGCTTGGCGATACCCCAATGACCGTCGCGGTGAACCGCATGTCTCGAAAAATAATGGCTGGGGTACCTGGATTCGAACCAGGGAATGCCGGTATCAAAAACCGGTGCCTTACCGCTTGGCGATACCCCATCCGTGCAACGCGAGAGATAAATGGTGCGGGAGGCGAGACTTGAACTCGCACACCTTGCGGCGCCAGAACCTAAATCTGGTGCGTCTACCAATTTCGCCACTCCCGCATAAAAAAGATGGTGGCTACGACGGGATTCGAACCTGTGACCCCATCATTATGAGTGATGTGCTCTAACCAGCTGAGCTACGTAGCCATCTTTTTACGCGCTACCTTATCGGCGTTGCGGGGCGCATTATGCTAACTTGACTCTACAGCGTCAACTAGTTTTTTCCCGAAAACCCGCTCGGAATGCTCGTTTGAATGACTTGCGAACAGCTTGCTTGAAATATCGACAATAACGAACGTTTTTGTTTTTAATTCCGGTTAAAAACAGGGATAAAGCTTCAGCGATAATACATAAAAACAAACGGACCCGAAGGTCCGTTTTGTCATAACTGAATCGAGATTAATAAGCGGCCTGGTGCACGCCAACCGCTCGTCCTGATGGATCGTTCATGGTTTTGAACGATTCATCCCACTCAATTGCCTTCGCGGAAGAACATGCGACAGACGGGCCGCCCGGCACGCATTCTGCTGCGCTCTGTAGCGGGAACAGCTCTTCGAAAATTTCACGGTACAAATAGGCCTCTTTGGAGCCCGGCGTGTTGTACGGGAAACGGTAGGCGGCGGTCGCCAGTTGCTGGTCGCTAATCTGCTCAGCCGCAACTTCTTTCAGGGTATCAATCCAGCTATAGCCTACGCCGTCAGAGAACTGTTCTTTCTGGCGCCATGCCACGCTTGCCGGCAGGTAGGACTCAAAGCACTCACGCAGCACATGCTTCTCCATTTTGCCGTTACCGCACATTTTATCCTGTGGGTTGATGCGCATTGCCACATCGAGGAATTTTTTATCCAGGAATGGCACGCGGGCTTCAACGCCCCAGGCAGACATCGCCTTGTTAGCGCGGGCACAGTCAAACATATGCAGCGCCTGAAGTTTACGTACGGTTTCTTCATGCAGCTCTTTGGCATTTGGCGCTTTATGGAAATAAAGGTAGCCGCCGAACACTTCATCAGAGCCTTCACCGGACAGCACCATTTTGATGCCCATCGCTTTGATTTTACGTGACATCAGGTACATCGGCGTAGAAGCGCGGATGGTGGTCACATCGTAAGTTTCAATGTGATAGATAACATCGCGGATCGCATCCAGGCCTTCCTGTACGGTGAAGTGGATTTCATGGTGGACCGTGCCCAGGTGATGGGCAACTTCCTGCGCGGCTTTCAGGTCCGGAGAGCCTTCCAGACCGACGGCGAAGGAGTGCAGCTGTGGCCACCAGGCTTCGCTGCGCTCTTCATCTTCTACGCGACGTGCCGCAAACTTTTTGGTAATGGCAGAGATAACCGAAGAGTCCAGCCCACCGGACAGCAGCACGCCGTAAGGCACGTCGGACATCAGGTGGCTTTTTACGGAATCTTCCAGCGCCTGACGCAGCGCGTTTTTGTCCGTTACGTTGTCTTTTACTTCTTCATAGCTGAACCAGTCGCGCTGATAGTAGCTGCGGATTTCGCCATCTTTGCTCCACAGGTAGCTTCCTGCCGGGAATTCTTTGATGCTGCGGCAAACGGGCACCAGCGCTTTCATTTCAGAAGCGACATAAAGGTTGCCGTGTTCATCGTGGCCCATATAAAGCGGGATGATACCGATGTGGTCACGGCCAATCAGGTAAGCGTCTTGTTCGCTGTCGTAAAGTGCGAAGGCAAACATACCCTGCAGATCGTCAAGGAATTCCGGGCCTTTTTCCTGATACAGCGCCAGGATGACTTCACAGTCTGAGCCAGTCTGGAAGGTGTAACGGTCGCCGTATTCGGCGCGCAGTGCCTGATGGTTGTAGATTTCACCGTTAACCGCCAGGGCGTGAGTTTTTTCGGTGTTGTACAGCGGCTGAGCGCCCGCGTTGACGTCAACGATGGACAGACGTTCGTGCACAAGAATCGCTTTATCGCTGGCGTAAACCCCTGACCAGTCCGGGCCACGGTGGCGCATCAGGCGTGATAATTCCAGCGCTTTTTTGCGTAATTCAACTGCATCGGTTTTGATATCCAGAACGCCAAAGATAGAACACATATAACTTCTCCGTACACTTGCCTGAGCGATTTGAGTTGTGGTGCTGCGTTGCCGATTTTTTACTTTTGCTGCGGCTTTGCTGCGTTGCTTAGTAATGAAAATGCTCAATCGCTGAAGGGAATGCAAGGGTTTTAGCTTTCAGCTAATAAATAGTGCAGTGGGGATTGCCGATTTCTGAAAAATGATGATGTTTTGGCCGTGAAAATTAGCGGATCGTCAATTTTTAACAATTATGGCTGAGGTTTGCTTTGCGGAAGTGCTACTTCTTTGCGGATACATAAAAAATGCCGGCTTAGCGCCGGCATTCTGAATTAGAAGATATCGATTTCCGCGACTGAGGGATAAATCCAGCTCGGCCGGAACGGCATATCATCGACGTTGTTGAGGCTGGAGACGCCGGAGAGAACAAGTATAGTTTCGAGACCAGCCTGGAAGCCTGCGAGAATATCCGTCCGCAGGTTGTCGCCAACGATGACTGTTTGCTCGGAATGCGCCTGCATTTTGTTGAGCGCCGCGCGGATAATCCACGGGCTCGGCTTGCCAACATAGAAGGGTTCGCGGCCGGAGATTTTCTCTATGCCGGCGCAGAGTGCACCGCAGGCCGGGCTAAAACCGTGTCCGTGGCTGTCAGGGTTGGTGGCAATAAAGCGTGCACCGTTTGCGACGAAGTAAGCGGCTTTATGCATCATTTCCCAGTTAAAGGAGCGGGTTTCACCGACGATGACAAAATCCGGATTAATGTCTGTAATGGTAAACCCTGCTTTGTAGAGCTCGTGAATCAGCGCGCCTTCACCGACGACGTAGGCTTTCTTACCTTCCTGGCGGCGCAGGAAATCCGCGGTGGCCATGGCGGAGGTGTAAAACACGCTCTCCGGCACGTCGATGCCCGCAGAGGCAAAGCGGTTGGCAAGGTCCTGGCTGGTCTGGGAAGGGTAGTTGGTCAGCAGCACCAGCGGCATTTCTTTTTCAAGAATACGTGCCAGAAATTCATTAGCGCCCGGCACGGCGACGTTGTCGTGCATCAGCACGCCGTCGATATCACAAATTACGTTCTGGATGGTGGTCATTAACAACTCTGGCTCACGGAATGAAGTCGGTAACTATAGCGTAAAATGCTGCCTGGGCAGCATTAACTTTCCAGCAGATGCTGAAGCAATATGCCGTTCAGCATTGAACGCTTAACCAGCGCAAACGCCCCAATGGCCGAACGGTCATCGAGCTTCGAACAGACGATAGGCAAGTTTTTACGGAAGGCATTCAATACCTGCGTATTAATGCAGCCTTCGATGGCCGGCAGCAGCACTTTTTCGGCTTCTATTATCTCACCGGCAAGCACGACTTTTTGCGGATTAAACAGGTTAATGGCGATGGCGATGGCTTTCCCCAAGTGGCGGCCCACGTGCTCCAGCACTTCACAGGCCAGCGCATCACCTTTATTGGCGGCTTTGCAGATAGCCTGAATGCCGCAGTCTTCAAGCGTCAGACGACTGTTGTAGCCTTGCTCCAGCAGATGACGAACACGTTTTTCGATCGCGGCATTTGCGGCGATGGTTTCCAGGCAGCCAAAGTTGCCGCAGTGGCAGCGCTCGCCCAATGGGTCTACCTGGATGTGGCCAATCTCACCGACGTTGCCGTTTCGGCCGATAAAAATCCGGCCGTTGGACAGGATGCCGGCCCCGGTGCCGCGGTGAACACGCACTAAAATGGAGTCTTCGCAGTCGTGAGTTGCACCGAAGTAGTGCTCGGCGAGCGCCAGGCTGCGAATATCGTGCCCGACAAAGCAGGTCACCTTAAAGCGTTTTTCGAGGCGATCAACCAGCGCCCAGTTGTTGACGGTGATGTGTGGCATGTAGCGAATCACGCCGCTTTCTGGGTCGACAAGGCCGGGCAGGATGACTGAAATAGCGATCAGCTCACGCGTCTTACGCTGCCAGGTCTCGATAAAGTGGCTAATGGCGTTGAGCAGCGCATGCTCGAGGGTTTCCTGCGTGCGTTCAGGCAGCGGATAGTGCTCTTCGGCAATTGATTTAGCGCTCAGGTCAAATAGCGTGATGGTGGCGTCATGGCGCCCAAGGCGCACGCCAATTGCGTGGAAGTTACGCGTTTCGGTGATAATTGAGATAGCGCGGCGGCCGCCGGTGGAGGCCTGCTGATCGACTTCTTTAATCAGGCCGCGCTCAATAAGCTGGCGAGTAATTTTTGTGACGCTGGCAGGTGCAAGCTGGCTTTGTTCGGCAATCTGGATGCGCGAGATGGGACCATGTTGGTCAATCAGGCGGTAGACCGCCGCGCTATTCAGCTGTTTTACCAGGTCAACGTTACCAATTTGGGCTTGTCCGCCAGTCGTCATGCTATTTACTCAGTTACGACCTCGTTACCATTAACGATGGTCTTGATAATTTTATAGTCGCGGGTAAACACGGTTAAGTTAGCCACTTTGCCGGTTTCGATTGCGCCCAGCTGTTTATCCACGCCCATTGCGCGAGCAGGGTAGAGCGTTGCCATACGCAGGACTTCATCCAGTGCAATGGCCGCGTGTTCTACCAGATTACGCACGCCCTGAATCATTGTCAGCGCAGAACCGCTGAGGGTTCCGTTCTCATCAACGCACAGACCGTCACGGTAGTATATTGTTTTACCAGCAAAAATGAACTGATCGATATCCGCGCCAGCCGGTGCGGTTGCGTCGGTTACCAGGCATAGTTTATCGCCTTTCACGCGTTTTGCGGTGCGGATGTTCGCATAATCGACATGCAGGCCATCGGCAATGATGCCACAGTAAACGTCAGCTTCATCAAAAATGGCGCCCGCAAGGCCCGGTTCACGGCCGGTAATATAAGGCATGGCGTTGAAAAGGTGTGTCGCGAAGGTGATCCCGGCGCGGAAGCCAATTTTGGCTTCTTTAAGGGTCGCATTGGAGTGACCTGCGGAAACGATAATGCCCGCCGCAACCAGTTTCTGAATCACTTCCGGCTCAACCATTTCTGGGGCGAGGGTGATTTTGGTGATGACGTCGGCATTCTGGCACAGGAAATCAACCAGCTTCGCGTCCGGTTTACGGACGAAGCCAGGATTGTGCGTGCCTTTTTTTACGATGTTGAGCCATGGACCTTCAAGATGTAAGCCCAGCGCCTGGTGGCGGTGTTTTGCCAGGTATTCACGCATGACTTTCACGCCCTGCATCATCAGCTCGTCGCTGGTAGTGATAAGCGTAGGCAGGTAGCTGGTGCAGCCGGAGCGTTCGTTCGCTTTCTGCATGATTTCCAGCGTTTCAACCGAAACGGCTTCTGCGGTGTCGTTAAACTGCACGCCGCCGCAGCCGTTCAGCTGAACATCAATAAAGCCGGGGGCAATGACGGCACCGCCCACATCGCGCGTTTCAACCCCTGCTGGCAGTGCATCAACAGGGCAAACGCGCTCAATCAGGCCATCGGTAATGACTACCGCGTGGTCATCCAGAATTTCATGGCCGGTATAAATCCGACCGTGGATTAATGCATACATATCCTACCCCCGGTAATAACGTCGTGCTTTAAGACTTTAAGATCGCTAATAAAGAGGGAAGATGGACATCCTTCCTCTTTATGACTGTCTGCTAAAAACCAGAAGCCTGGTTTCCTTCATTTATCTTTTGACGCCCTCGGGCGTTTTATCGTTGCCTGAGGCGCGCCAATGATCAACCGGGCCTTAAAGACCTTTGATATTCTCTGCTTCCAGCTCGTTGAAGTACTTCAACGTTTTCACTTTCAGCTCCATCGTGGATGGCTCATCACAAACAATGACCGCCTTCGGATGCAGCTGCAGGCAGGTGATGGTCCACATATGGTTAACGTTGCCTTCAACGGCCGCCTGAAGCGCCAGGGCTTTCACGCCGCCCAGTACCAGAATCATCACTTCTTCTGCGTCCAGCAGCGTACCCACGCCCACGGTCAGCGCATATTTTGGCACCTGAGTTACGTCGCCGCCGAAGAAGCGGGAGTTTGCCACGCGGGTGTCATGGGTCAGGGTTTTGATACGAGTACGGGAAGCCAGGGAAGAGGCTGGTTCGTTAAACGCGATGTGGCCATCGTTGCCCACGCCGCCCATGAACAGGTGGATTTTGCCGTAGGAGCGAATTTTTTCTTCGTAGCGGCGGCATTCTGCATCAACATCTTCCGCGTTGCCGTTCAGCAGGTTGATGTTTTCCGCAGGGATATCAACGTGATCAAAGAAGTTGCGGTGCATGAAAGTATAATAACTTTCCGGATGTTCCTTCGGCAGGCCGACGTATTCATCCATGTTGAACGTAACGACGTTCTTAAAGCTAACCTGGCCTGCTTTATGCATCTCAACCAGAGCTTTGTAAGCTTCCAGCGGCGTACCGCCGGTTGGCAGACCCAGAACGAAAGGACGATCTGCGGTCGGTTTGAATGCATTAATGCGGTTTACAATATGGCGAGCTGCCCATTTGCCGACTTGTGCCGGGGTAGCCAGGGGAATCAGTCTCATCATTCACCTCGTAGTTAAGAGTAAAAATAGGGTTAGCTGAATCGATCTCGATAAGCATAAGGGTAAACCACTTTTATACTGAACCGACAGGGATCAATCCGCCTTGATTTTTTGAATCATAAAATAAGTTTTCGGAGATAGCCAGTAAGAGGGGAGGGTTGAAGCGATATTTGGTGATAAATGTCACAAAAAAGGTGCGTTTAATTTGCGGTACGAATTAATTTTTTTCACACTTCAGCGTGTGATGTGAATCGTCGCCGTGTATTCAATGTAAGTAAGACAATAAAAACACTGCTTGAGCGAGCCTTAACGGGGTCTCATAGGGGGAATAAAGTGAGTATTCTAGGTTATCTACAACGCGTGGGCCGGGCACTTATGGTGCCGGTGGCTACACTGCCAGCAGCAGCAATACTAATGGGGGTTGGTTACTGGATTGACCCAGTCAGTTGGGGTGGAGACAACGCACTAGCGGCGCTCTTCATTAAATCCGGTTCCGCAATCATCGATCACATGTCCGTGCTTTTCGCCATCGGCGTCGCTTACGGTATGTCTAAAGACAAAGACGGCGCAGCAGCGCTGACCGGCTTTGTTGGCTTCCTGGTTCTGACCACCCTCTGCTCACCGGCAGCGGTTGCGATGATCCAGAAAATTCCGGTGGATCAGGTTCCGGCGGCATTTGGTAAAATTGAAAACCAGTTTGTGGGTATTCTGGTCGGTATTATCTCTGCGGAATTGTACAATCGCTTCAGCGGCGTTGAGCTGCCGAAAGCGCTGTCGTTCTTCAGCGGTCGCCGTCTGGTCCCTATCCTCACCTCCTTCCTGATGATCGTTGTTGCCTTCATCATGATGTACATCTGGCCGATGATCTTTGACGGTCTGGTGAACTTCGGTGAGCACATCCAGAAACTCGGTTCTGCAGGCGCAGGTATCTATGCGTTCTTCAACCGTCTGCTGATCCCGGTTGGTCTGCACCACGCCCTGAACTCCGTGTTCTGGTTTGACGTTGCCGGCATTAACGACATCCCTAACTTCCTGGGTGGCGCTCAGTCCATCGAAGCAGGTAAAGCGGTTGTCGGTATCACCGGCCGTTACCAGGCGGGCTTCTTCCCGATCATGATGTTCGGCCTGCCGGGTGCAGCGCTGGCTATTTACCACTGTGCACGTCCTGAAAACAAAGCAAAAGTTGCCGGTATTATGATGGCGGCCGCCTTCGCTGCGTTCTTCACCGGTATCACCGAACCGCTGGAATTCTCCTTCATGTTCGTTGCTCCGGTACTGTACCTGATCCACGCAGTGCTGACCGGTATCTCCGTGTTCATCGCGGCAAGCATGCACTGGATTGCTGGCTTCGGCTTCTCCGCGGGTCTGGTGGATATGGTGCTTTCGTCCCGTAACCCGCTGGCAACCCACTGGTGGATGCTGATTCCTCAGGGTCTGGTGTTCTTCGTTCTCTACTACGTGGTATTCCGTTTCACCATCACTAAATTCAACCTGCTGACCCCTGGCCGTGAACTGGCGGTAGCCGGTGATGAAGCTGATGGTCAGGACGTGAATGTGAGCGGCGATGCGAATCAGGACGTTTCCGGCCTGGCTCGTCAGTACATCTCTGCGGTCGGTGGCTCTGCTAACCTGACCGGTATTGATGCCTGTATCACTCGTCTGCGTCTGAACGTGAAAGACTCTTCCGTAGTAAACGAAGCGCTGGCTAAGCGTCTGGGTGCAACGGGCGTTATCCGCCTGAACAAAACCAGCGTGCAAATCATCGTTGGCTTTGCTGCAGAAAAAATTGCTAACGCAATGAAAACTGCAGGCACCGTAGAAGCAGCCGCGCCTGTTGCTGGCACAGCGCCAGCGCCTGCTGCTAAACCACAGGCGGTTCCAAACGCCACCAGTACGACCGTTGCGGCTCTGGTTTCTCCGGTCACTGGCGAAGTGGTTGAGCTTGATCAGGTTCCTGACGAAGCGTTTGCCAGCAAAGCAGTAGGGGATGGTGTGGCCGTTAAGCCAACCGACAAAACCGTGGTTTCTCCTGCTGCGGGTACGATTGTGAAAATCTTCAACACCAACCACGCTTTCTGCCTCGAAACAGAAAAAGGCGCTGAAATTGTGGTTCACATGGGCATCGATACCGTTGCTCTGGGTGGTAAAGGGTTCACTCGTCTGGTGGAAGAGGGTGCGGAAGTGGTTGCCGGCCAGCCGGTTCTGGAAATGGATCTTGATTTCCTGAACGCCAACGCTCGTTCCATGATTAGCCCGGTTGTTTGCAGCAACATCGACGACTTCAGCGGTCTGGTTATCCAGGCGAAAGGTCAGGTGGTTGCCGGTCAAACGCCACTGTATGAGATTAAAGGCAAGTAATCGCTCCTGAGTAAGCATTTGTGCCTTAAGCGGCTGGCGTAAATCGTCAGCCGCTTTTTTATTGCCTGCCGTTAACCGGGCATGAACAACCCTAATTTATGCAACTAAAGGTTGTTTCCCGGGGCCGCTTATTAGATCATGCACCGTTAACTAAGGTACACGCTTTGAGGAACCCGCGATGAGTGAGGCTGAAGCCCGCCCAACTAACTTTATTCGTCAGATTATTGATGAAGACCTGGCGAACGGTAAGCACACCAGTATTTGCACCCGTTTTCCGCCTGAGCCAAATGGCTATCTGCATATTGGTCACGCCAAGTCTATTTGCCTGAACTTTGGCATTGCCCAGGACTACCAGGGGCAGTGCAACCTGCGCTTCGATGACACAAACCCGGTAAAAGAAGACATCGAATACGTAGAGTCCATCAAGCATGACGTTGAATGGCTGGGCTTCCATTGGTCCGGTAACGTTCGTTATTCGTCTGACTATTTTGACCAGCTGTTTAACTATGCCGTTGAGCTTATTAATAAAGGTCTGGCCTATGTTGATGAGCTGAGCCCGGAACAAATTCGTGAATACCGTGGTTCCCTGACCGCGCCTGGCAAAAACAGCCCATTCCGCGATCGTAGGGTTGAGGAAAACCTCGCGCTGTTCGAGAAAATGCGCAACGGTGAGTTCGCCGAAGGTACCGCCTGCCTGCGTGCTAAAATCGATATGGCTTCGCCATTCATCGTGATGCGCGATCCGGTGCTGTACCGCATTAAGTTTGCCGACCACCACCAGACCGGCAGCAAGTGGTGCATCTACCCGATGTACGACTTCACCCACTGCATTTCTGATGCGCTGGAAGGGATCACCCACTCGCTGTGTACCCTGGAATTCCAGGATAACCGTCGTCTGTATGACTGGGTGCTGGATAACATCACTATTCCTGCTCACCCGCGCCAGTACGAGTTTTCTCGCCTTAACCTCGAATACGCCATCATGTCCAAGCGTAAGCTTAACCTGCTGGTGACCGAGAAGATTGTTGAAGGCTGGGATGACCCGCGCATGCCGACTATTTCGGGCCTACGCCGCCGTGGTTACACCGCAGCTTCTATTCGCGAATTCTGTAAGCGCATTGGTGTGACCAAGCAAGACAACACCGTGGAAATGGCTTCTCTGGAATCCTGCATCCGTGACGATCTGAACGAGAACGCGCCGCGTGCGATGGCCGTGCTGGATCCGGTGAAAGTTATCATCACTAACTATCCTCAGGGTGAAGAAGAGACGGTGACCATGCCTAATCATCCGAACAAACCTGAGATGGGCAGCCGTGAAGTGCCGTTCAGCGGTGAGGTTTATATCGACCGGGCTGACTTCCGTGAAGAAGCGAACAAGCAGTACAAGCGCCTGGTGCTGGGTAAAGAAGTTCGCCTGCGTAATGCGTATGTGATCAAAGCCGAGCGTGTTGAAAAAGATGCGGAAGGCAATATCACCGAGCTTTACTGCACCTACGACCCGGAAACCCTGAGCAAGGACCCGGCAGACGGTCGCAAAGTTAAAGGCGTAATTCACTGGGTGAGCGCCGCACATGCGTTGCCGGTTGAAATCCGCCTGTATGACCGCCTGTTCAGCGTTGCAAACCCAGGCGCTGCGGAGGACTTCCTGTCGACCATTAACGCTGACTCACTGGTTATTCGTCAGGGCTTCGTTGAGCCAAGCCTGCAGAACGCAGAAAAAGGTAAGGCTTATCAGTTCGAGCGTGAAGGTTACTTCTGCCTCGACAGCCGTTACACGACGGCCGAAAAATTGGTATTTAACCGCACCGTTGGCCTGCGCGATACCTGGGCTAAAATCGGCGAATAATTGCCGTTAATCGTCTGATAAAAACGCCGCTCAATGCGGCGTTTTTTCTTTCTGGTTACCTGACATTAACGAGCAGTACACATTCGCGATGCGAATTAATTCTCATTTACACTCTTCGGATCATTCCCTCGCACTCAGTCATGTCTTCTCCGTAATATCCTGATGCTTATAATGAAAGCGCTCTCAAAAGAATTTTATGTTGTTAATTGATAGGATTTCGGGCTAAGCGTCTGCTGCGCGATTTTGTTACAAATGCACATAGATTATGTGCTCTCTGTCATACTCCAGGAAATCTCTGATACAAAGTCATTGATAATTCGCGTCGCGAAAAATAGTCTATGAGCAGCGGTAATGCGGGTGTGTCAGGTAGAAACCGCTTTTAGCCTTTGGGCAATTTTACTTTTTTCGTCAATGGCGCTTTTCACGTCAGACGATGATTTTTACGTCAAAGAGGAATTTAACTATGCGTACGTTTAGTGGCAAACGTAGTGCGCTTGCTCTTGCTATTGCAAGCGTTACCGCTCTTTCAGGTTTTGTAGTGGCTCCGCAGGTTAGCGCTGCGGGCTTTGTTGATGACTCAACGCTGACCGGTGGCGTCTATTACTGGCAGCGCGAACGTGACCGTAAAGATGTGACCGACGGTAAGTACAAAACTAACCTGTCACACTCAACCTGGAACGCTAACCTGGACTTCCAGTCCGGCTACGCAGCCGACATGTTTGGCCTGGATATCGCCGCTTTCACCGCCATTGAGATGGCCGAAGACAGCGCCAGCGGCCACCCAAACGAAATCGCATTCTCCTCTAAAAACAAAGGCTACAGCGAAGACTACTCCGGCGATAAAGGCGGCATCAGCCTTTATAAAGCGGCCGCTAAATTTAAGTACGGCCCGGTCTGGGCTCGTGCGGGTTATATCCAGCCAACCGGCCAAACGCTGTTAGCGCCACACTGGAGCTTCATGCCTGGTACCTATCAGGGGGCTGAAGCTGGGGCGGCATTCGACTATGGCGATGCAGGTGCGCTGAGCTTCTCCTACATGTGGACCAACGAGTACAAGGCTCCATGGCATCTGGAAACGGACAAGTTCTACCAGAACGACAAAAAGACCAAAGTTGATTATCTGCACTCCATCGGCGCGAAATATGACTTCAAAAATGACCTGATTCTGGAAGGGGCATTTGGTCAGGCTGAAGGTTTTGTTGACCAGTACTTCGCGAAAGCGAGCTACAAATTTGACGTTGCAGGCAGCCCGCTGAGCACCAGCTACCAGTTCTACGGCACCCGTGATAAAGCCTCTAACAACACCATCAACGATATTTATGACGGTACCGCGTGGCTGCAGGCGCTGACCTTAGGCTACAAAATTGGCCAGGTTGACCTGCGTCTGGAAGGGACCATGGTGAAGGCAGAAGGCCAGCAGGGTTACTTCCTGCAGCGTATGACGCCAACCTATGCCTCTTCAAACGGCCGTCTCGATGTCTGGTGGGATAACCGCTCTGACTTCAACGCCAACGGCGAAAAAGCCGTGTTCTTCGGCGCGATGTATGACCTGAGCAACTGGAATCTGCCGGGTTGGGCTGTTGGGGGCTCCTATGTTTATGCATGGGATGCAAAACCAGCCACATGGGCGCTTGATGCTTCCGGTAACCGTCAGGATATCGCATCCAACAAGATCAAAGAGTCTTCATACAGCCTCGACGCAATGTACACCGTGCAGGAAGGCCGTGCGAAAGGTACGCTGTTCAAACTGCACTTCACTCAGTACGACAACCACTCCGATATCCCAAGCTGGGGCGGTGGTTACGGCAACATGTTCCAGGATGAGCGTGACGTGAAATTTATCGTTATTGCTCCGTTCACCATCTTCTAATGCTAAATCGGGCGCGCAAGCGCCCGTTTTTTATAAGGAACTGAACATGAAAAAAATCCTGCTGGTTACCGCCGTGGCTTTCACGCTCTCCGCCTGCGTTCAGCCCCCGGCTCCGCCGGAAGATTCACATCTGAAGCAGGCTTACAGCGCTTGTATCAATACCGCAGAAGGCAACCCGGATAAAATCGAAGCCTGCCAGAGCGTGCTGAACGTACTGCGTCAGGAAAAACAGCACAAAGCGTTTGTTGAAAAAGAGACCGTGAGCGTGCTGGATTATCAGAAATGCATTCAGGCAAGAAAGAGCGGGAATGATGAAGCCGCGAAGGTTCGCTGCGATAAAATCTGGCAAGAAATTCGCGCGAATAACAGCTGATTACGTTTTTTCAGTCAATAAAAAAACCGGCAAGGGAAACCTGCCGGTTTTTGCTTTTAAACGCCACCTGTTCGGCAGCGTTCGTTAATGCGGATTACTTATTTAGGATCGTGCGCGGTGTCGTCTTCGCGGCAGTCGCCTTCGGCACAGTGTCCGTACAGATAGAGACTGTGGTTAGTCAGGCGGATACCGTGGCGTGTGGCAATTTCACGCTGGCGCGATTCAATAGAATCATCGCTGAACTCGATTACTTTGCCGCAATCGAGGCAGATAAGGTGATCGTGGTGATGCTGCTGGGTCAGCTCGAAAACGGACTTGCCGCCTTCAAAATTATGGCGGGTCACGATCCCGGCATCGTCAAATTGGTTCAGCACGCGGTAGACCGTCGCCAGGCCTATTTCTTCGCCCATGTCGATCAGACGTTTATATAAGTCTTCCGCGCTGACGTGATGATTTACCGGCTCTTGCAGCACTTCGAGGATTTTCAATCGCGGAAGCGTGACTTTCAAGCCGGCCTTCTTTAATGCGGTATTGTTGTCAGTCATGCGGAAAGTGTCCTGTTGCTTAACGATTCGCTCAAACTGCAGTGAGCGTAAAGAGTAATGCGTCTCATTATAGAACTGCTGCTTCTAAATGGGAACCGCAAGTATGGTGCAAAATGAGGCTGAAAAATCGTGGCGGCGTCGCCATTTACAGTAATTATCAGCCAAGCTGTCAGGAAGACATTGTACAGGGATGTACGAGAAAGTTACAAACTTGTAGCAATTATTTTCATTGCTACAAGCTATCAAGATGGCGCAAACGCTGCATTTGCGCCAGACAAATCAGGCGTTAATAATATCGGCCAGATTCAGTTCTTCAGAAATCTGTTTGACCCACTTCTCAACGCGCTCGGCGGTCAGTTCCGGCTGGCGGTCTTCGTCGATGGCCAGACCGACAAAGTTGTCGTCGTCTGCCAGGCCTTTTGACGCTTCAAAGTGGTAGCCCGCGGTCGGCCAGTGGCCTACGATAGCGGCGCCGCGCGGTTCGATGATATCGCGAATGGTACCCAGCGCATCACAGAAGTATTCCGCGTAGTCTTCCTGGTCACCACAGCCGAACAGCGCAACCAGCTTACCGTTGAAATCGACTTCTTCGAGAGTAGGGAAGAAATCATCCCAGTCGCACTGCGCTTCGCCGTAGTACCAGGTTGGGATGCCGAGCAACAGAATGTCGAAACCTTCGAGATCTTCTTTGCTGCTTTTAGCAATGTCATGCACCTCAGCAACGTCTTTACCGAGCTGTTTTTGAATCATTTTTGCGATATTTTCGGTGTTACCGGTGTCGCTGCCGAAAAAAATGCCTACGATTGCCATGAGTAAAATAACCTCTTGAAACTTAATAGTATGCTGGCCGTTCAATGCCCACGTATAGGGCAATCATAGCAGAACAGCTCCACCAGCGGAAACAGCTATCACGCCGGGGTGCACAGTCTGCAACATGGTTTTGCTCACCCTTTTGAGATTTCAGATGACGGGCAGGGCAACAGAAAGCGCTATCCCAGCTTTTTAAGCTGCTCGAGCAACATCTCTTCGATCAGTTCGCTACGACTGATGCTGCGGGCGTCGGCAAGCTGGTTGAGGGCGTCGACCGCATCATTGTTCAGTTTTAGCTCAACTCGCTTCAAACCACGCACTTTGTCGCGCTTAAGCTGATTGCGTTTATTAATACGCAGCTGCTCATCGCGCGAGAGCGGATTGGTTTTAGGCCGCCCGGGGCGACGCTCGTCCGCGAACAGATCTAATGTAGTACGGTCCGTTTGTTCTTTTGCCATGATTAGGATACTGACAGGAAATTCTGGCTGCAGGGGCAGGGTGCCGGTGCAATTAAGCGCGCCATCATACATCAGCGCGCCATTCCCGCCAACGCGTTAGCGACTTCTGCTGGCCGGTCGTTCTGTTTTTAATCAGTTTTTCGCTTCCGCGTCGATAAATCGGTGAATTGCGCGTAAAACTGCGTCCGGTTTTTCAGCGTGAACCCAGTGGCCCGCGCCAGCGATGACGTGTGCGCGAGCCTGCGGGAACTGACTTAAAAGCGCCTCGCGGTGGCTTTCATCAACATACGGCGAGTTCCCGCCGCGGATGAATAAGGCGGGATGCTGCCAGGCGGGAACGGGTTGCCAGCCAACGATACTTTCGTATTGCTGCCAAAGCACCGGCACGTTGAACTTCCACTCGCCGTCGGCAAAAGACTTCAGCAGAAACTGAATGACGCCTTCTTCTTCTACGTGTTCGCGCATGATCTGCGCCGCCTGCTGGCGAGTCTCAACGCCTGCTTCAGTAACCGCACGAATCGCCGCAAAAATCTCGTCGTGACGGCGAACCTGATAGTTAACCGGAGCGATATCAATCATCACCAGTTTATCGATGCGCTGGGGGGCAAGAGCCGCCAGCGCCATCACCACTTTGCCGCCCATAGAGTGACCGATAAACGTGGCTTTCTCGATACCATAATCATCAAGCGTGTCCAGAACGTCGCCGGCCATTGCGGCATAGCTCATATCGTCGCTGCGCGGAGACAGCCCGTGGTTACGCAGATCTATTTGCAGCAAAGTATGATCTTTACCCAGATCCCGCGCCAGCACGCCGAGATTATCCAGGCTGCCAAACAGGCCGTGGATCAGTACGATAGGGGAATTGCTATTCGATTGTTGCGCAGTTTGCAGGCGAGCATTTAATTTCATGGCAAAGTTCTTTATTTTGGTTCGTTTGGTTAGGGTATCATGTTGGCATTCCTGCGGGCGTGCGGCAAATATTCAGTTTACTCTGACTTTGAGTCGCCCCTCCTGTTCGCTGTTGGGATTTGACCCTATACTCCCAACGACTTGTATTCAGAAAAGATATCGTACTGGATTAAGATGAAAACAATCGAAGTTGATGACGAGCTTTACCGCTACATTGCCAGTCAGACTAAGCACATTGGCGAGAGCGCGTCAGACATTTTACGGCGCATGCTTAAATTTACCGCCGGGCAAACACCAGCAGCCACTCCTACGCCAGCCGCGCCTGAGCGCGCTGCGGCTCCCGTTGTTGAAGAGAAGCCTGCGAACACCGCCCGCAACCGCGTGCGCGCCGTTCGTGAGCTGCTGCTTTCGGATGAATATGCCGCTCAGAATAAGGCCGTAAACCGCTTTATGATGGTGCTGTCCACGCTGTATCAGCTGGACGCGAAGACCTTCGGCGAAGCGACAGAATCCCTGCATGGCCGCACTCGCGTCTATTTTGCCGGTGATGAGCAAACGCTGCTGGCAAACGGCAATCAAACCAAGCCTAAACATGTTCCGGGCACCCCATACTGGGTGATCACCAATACGAATACTGGTCGTAAATGCAGCATGGTTGAACACATCATGCAGTCAATGCAGTTCCCTGCGGAGCTGATTGAAAAGGTTTGCGGCACTATTTAAAAACCTGGCGTCAGTAAGGAAGAGCCAATGGCTAACCACGATCGTGCGGGCCAGCCTGCACAACAGAGCGATTTGATTAACGTAGCCCAGCTTACGGCGCAGTATTACGTGCTGAAGTCTGTGGTGGGTAATAGTGAACACGCGGTGAAATTCGGGACTTCCGGCCACCGCGGCAGTGCGGCGCGTCATAGCTTTAACGAACCTCATATTCTGGCGATTGCGCAAGCTATTGCTGAAGAGCGTGCGAAGAATGGGATCACCGGTCCGTGCTATGTGGGCAAAGATACCCACGCACTGTCCGAACCTGCGTTTATCTCCGTGCTGGAAGTGCTGGCTGCCAACGGCG
Organism: Cedecea sp. P7760; assembly: GCF_013386425.1. Classification (NCBI taxonomy): domain Bacteria; kingdom Pseudomonadati; phylum Pseudomonadota; class Gammaproteobacteria; order Enterobacterales; family Enterobacteriaceae; genus Cedecea; species Cedecea sp. P7760. The sequence continues at coordinate 86,513 of NZ_JACARU010000050.1, forward strand.
TGGACGTTATTGTGCAGCAGGATAACGGCTACACCCCAACGCCGGCGGTTTCTAACGCCATTCTGGTGCATAACCAAAAGGGCGGCGCTCAGGCGGACGGGATTGTTATCACGCCATCCCACAACCCACCGGACGACGGCGGTATTAAGTACAACCCGCCAAACGGTGGCCCGGCTGATACCAACGTCACCAAAGTCGTTGAAGATCGCGCTAACGCGCTGCTGGCCGACGGCCTGAAAGGCGTGAAGCGTATCTCTCTGGATAAAGCCTGGGAAAGTGGCCACGTTCAGGAGCAGGATCTGGTTCAGCCGTTCATCGAAGGCCTGGTGGATATCGTCGACATGGCCGCGATTCAAAAAGCAGGCCTGAAGCTGGGCGTTGACCCACTCGGCGGCTCCGGGATCGAATACTGGCACCGTATCGCGAAGCACTACAACCTGGATTTGACCATCGTTAACGATCAGGTCGATCAGACTTTCCGCTTTATGCATCTCGATAAAGACGGCGCAATCCGCATGGACTGCTCCTCCGAATGTGCGATGGCGGGCCTGCTGGCGCTGCGCGACAAATTCGATCTGGCGTTTGCTAATGACCCGGATTATGACCGCCACGGTATCGTTACGCCTGCTGGCCTGATGAACCCTAACCATTATCTGGCCGTGGCTATTAACTACCTGTTCCAGCATCGTCCGCAGTGGGGCAAAGATGTAGCGGTAGGCAAAACCCTGGTTTCTTCCGCGATGATCGACCGCGTGGTGGAAGACCTGGGCCGCAAGCTGGTGGAAGTCCCGGTTGGCTTTAAGTGGTTCGTCGACGGCCTGTTCGACGGCAGCTTCGGCTTCGGTGGTGAAGAAAGCGCCGGGGCATCGTTCCTGCGTTTTAACGGCACGCCATGGTCGACCGACAAAGACGGCATCATCATGTGCCTGTTGGCGGCAGAAATCACCGCCGTAACGGGCAAAAACCCGCAGCAGCATTACGACGAGCTGGCGGCACGCTTTGGCGCACCAAGCTACAACCGTATTCAGGCTCCGGCGACCTCCGCACAGAAAGCCGCGCTGTCTAAGCTGTCGCCAGAAATGGTCAGTGCAGACACGCTGGCAGGTGACCCGATCACCGCCCGCCTTACGGCAGCACCGGGCAACGGCGCTTCCATCGGTGGTCTGAAGGTGATGACCGGGAACGGCTGGTTCGCCGCTCGTCCGTCCGGCACCGAAGACGCCTACAAAATTTACTGTGAAAGCTTCCTGGGCGCAGAGCACCGCGAGCAGATTGAGAAAGAAGCGGTAGAGATTGTCAGCGAAGTGCTGAAGAACGCGAAGTAAAAGTACTGTGAAGAAAGGGAGCGAATTACCGCTCCCTTTTTTATCAGATGTGCCTGTCGGTTAATTCAAAACGCGGTGACACCAGGCCATACAACGTCCAGCCTAAAAACGTCACCATCGCACCATAGAGCATTGCCTCCTCCCCGGAAGAGTACAGCGCGTAGAAGCTGTAAATCGCGCCAATAAGGGCAATTATGTTCGCCATCCTCGCTTTACCTGCCTCTACCTTCGCCAGTTTCTGAATAATTACCAGCGCCGCCATCGACAGAATATAAGGGATGATGTTGGTGACCACCGCCAGGTTAACCAGCACGTTGAACTGTTTGTTCAGCGAAGGGCTGATGGTCATCAGCGACAGCAAACTCTGGAACATAACAATGATCAGCATGCCTTTGACCGGGGCGTCAGCCTTTGACAAGCGGGAGAAGATTTTCGGAAAGTAGCCTTCATCGGCGGATGATTTAAACACCTGCGCGATGGTGAACTGCCAGCCGAGCAGCGAGCCGCAGCACGACATCACCATCAGACCCATGATCACCTTGCCGACCGTCGGATTAAACATCTGGGCAAAAGCCACGCCAAACGGTGCCGTAGAGTTGGCGATATCGACGTTAGGTACAATCCCGGCTATTACGTTGGTTGAGATAATATAAATCACCGCCGCGCCCAGCGTGCCGCCCATCACGGCAATTGGCACGTTGCGCTCCGGGTTTTCCACTACATCGGTATTGGCGCAGGCGGACTCCAGCCCAAGGAAGGCCCACAGCGTCATCGCGATAGAAGAACCAACGGCCTCAAAGAACGGAACATGGTGCGGGTTCCACGATTCGGCATACAGGGAAGGGCTGAACCAGAACCAGCCGATTATCGACAGCCCAAGCACAGGGATTATCACGCCCCAGACGGTAATGCTGCTCAACTGCCCGGTTATGCGCGCTCCGCCGAAGTTGGCGACGGTACAAATCCACAGTACGCAGATAGTGGCGATAGCAATTTGCACCGGCGACAGTATCGCGCCGAACAGTTCGCTGCCGTAGCCCACAGCCGAAATAGCAATCGCAACGTTCGCAATCAGCAGCGATACCCCGTAGGTGTAGTTGGCCATAAAGTTGCCGGATTTGCCGAAAGCGTATTCGGCATACCCTCCCATACCGCCGGATTTGCGGCTGAACATCCCGCATTTGGCAAAGGCGTAGGCCAGCGCCATCGAGCCGACGGCGGTAACCAGCCAGGAGATAATCGAGATAGTCCCGACTTCTGCCAGCTTGGTGGGCAGCATAATAATGCCCGAGCCCATCATGTTCACCGTGGTGAGGATAGTCAGCTGCACCACGCCCATCTTGTTGCTTTTTTGCGTTGCCATAATCAAAGTCTCAACGTGAAAGTGGTGGGAAATTAGCGTTTCAGCACATAGCTCCAGACGCGTTTACGTCCGTCGCACTCTTCGATGTACACGCCCTGCAATTCCGGCGCGAAGCCGGGAAGCTGGTTAATGCCGTCCTCCAGCGCCTGGAAATAGTGCTGTACGGAACCCCCCCAAATTTCTCCCGGCACTACGCACAGCACTCCCGGTGGGTAAGGCAAGGCGCCTTCTGCAGCAATACGGCCTTCCACCTCGCTGAGCGGCACCAGCTCAACTTCGCCGCGAACAAACGCAAGGTTTGCCTGCTGAGGATTCATCGCAACGCGTGGGAAATGGTCGTGGCGGAACATCTCTTTTTGCAGCTGTTTCACGTCGAGGCTGGCGTAAAGATCGTGCATTTCCTGGCATAGCTGGCGCAGGGTGTAGCCTTCGTAGCGTTCCTGATACTGGTGGTATAAAGAAGGGAGAACTTCGGCGAGCGGGGCATCGGTTTCCAGCAAATGCTCAAAGCGTACCAGGTGGGCGACCAGATGCTGCATTTTTGCCATGTCTTCAGCCGGGGTGAGCAGGAACAGAATAGAGTTCAGGTCGCATTTCTCAGGCACGATGCTGTTTTCACGCAGGTAATTAGCGAGGATGGTAGCGGGCACGCCAAAGGCTTCGTATTTGCCGGTGGTTGCATTAATGCCCGGCGTCGTGAGAAGCAGCTTGCAGGGGTCGACAAAATATTGATGTTCGGCGTAGCCTTCGAAGGCATGCCAGCGCTCGCCGGGTACGAAGTGGAAGAAACGCAGATCGTTGGCAATTTCCTCGGTTTCGAACGATTCCCACGGTTTACCGTCTACCAGCACCGGTACAAACGGGCGCAGGTGTTTACAGCTTTTCAGCAGCAGTTTGCGTGTATCGATTCCGGTTTCCACGCAGTTCATCCACATACGTTTGCCACTTTCGCCTTCGTGCATTCTGGCGTTGACGTCCAGCGCGGCAAACAGAGGATAAAACGGGCTGGTTGAAGCGTGCATCATAAAGGCGTTATTCATGCGTTTATGGTTAACGTAGCGCGCCTGTCCTTTGATATGGCTATCTTTTTTGTGGATCTGGGAGGTTTGTGAGAAACCAGCCTGCTGCTTATGCACCGACTGCGTAACCAAAATTCCCGGATCGTTTTCATCCAGCTCGAGCAGCAGCGGCGAACAGGCTTCCATCATCGGAATAAACTGTTCATAGCCCACCCAGGCCGAGTCAAACAGGATGTAGTCGCAAAGATGCCCGATTTTATCAACCACCTGGCGCGCGTTATACACCGTGCCGTCATAGGTGCCGAGCTGGATAACCGCCAGGCGGAAGGGGCGTTGTTCGCGGGCGCGGTTTGGCGCTACCGCTTCGATTTGCTCACGCAGGTAACGCTCTTCAAAGCAGTGCGCGTCAATGCCGCCGATAAAGCCATACGGGTTGCGGGCAGTTTCCAGATAAACCGGCGTCGCTCCGGCCTGAATTAATGCGCCATGGTGATTCGATTTATGGTTATTACGATCGAATAAAACTAAATCTCCCGGCGTTAACAACGCATTTAATACGACTTTATTGGATGATGAGGTTCCGTTAAGTACGAAATAAGTTTTGTCGGCATTAAAAACTTTAGCTGCGTGCTGTTGCGCAGTACTTGGTGCACCTTCGTGAATAAGGAGGTCGCCCATTGAAACATCGGCATTACATAAGTCAGAACGGAACAGCGTTTCGCCAAAGAAATTAACGAACTGATTACCGGTAGGGTGACGGCGGAAAAATTGGCCGCCCTGGTGTCCCGGGCAATCAAAAGCACTGTTTCCTTGTTCGACATAATTAACCATGGCGTCGAAAAATGGCGGGCGTAAACCGTTTTCATATTTTTCTGCCGCGGCTTCCAGCTGGCGGCCATAATATTCAGACTTGGTTTCACTGGGTTCGAAAATGCCGGTGATGCGGGAGTAATATTCCTCCGGGATCATTTCACTCTCGTTAATCGCCACAAACACCGGCAGGCCAAAGCCGGTCTGCTCTATCTGCTCCATGATGCCGCTGTACAAGTCGGGCACCGACAGCACGGCGGCGGCCACGTCGATGAAATCAGTGGACAATAAATTGACGATTTCTCTTTCGGTAGTAAAGCAGTCAGGGCAATTACGATTAAGCGCGATTTTTAAAGATTGCATAATATAACCTTTATTTCAGATAAAGTTGTCCTGCAATTGCTAATAGCTCAGCAATTGTGGGTGGCTGGAAAATGACAATAGCGTGCCGCTGACTCAATAATAATAGTCAGTGTGCCAGGTCATTTTTTTGAATAATAAAATCCCGACGGCCCAGCAGCCGCGAATAAAAAGATTTTATTTTGTTGCCGACGAAATTAGACGCAGGTTATGGGCCACCCAAAATGAATCAGGTAACGGAGATAACAAGGCTAATTCAGTGTCTGCTGTCTGAAAGGTTAGAGAGCGTCAAAGAAGTGGAAGTCAAAACAGCTGCGGTGGGAAACCATCATAATATGCGTTGTGCGCCTGATATGAGGCATAACCCGATTGTTGTTTTCCATTTGATTATCCTTTTATGTAAAGGTAGTGCCATTTTATCTGGCGAAAAGCCTTTTACTGTGAGCTTTATCAACAAATAAAAGGTGAAACAGAAATAAAAATTCATGGGTTATGCATAAAGTAGTGAATAGGTTTGCATAAAGATCTAATGGTAGTGGAATTGTTTATTATGTGTTGTTGTTTGTAGTTAAATGATCTGATTTCAATAGGTTAGGTGGGAGGCGCCCTGAGGCGCCCGAAGGAAGAGTTTAGCCCAGAGCAACCATCAAACCGCCGCAGGCGATCAGCGCCACGCCGATACCGGCAATCAGCGAAACTTTCTCGCCGAAAAAAATCACCGCCAGGATCACGGCAAACACCACGCTTAGCTTGTCTATCGGCGCAACCTTAGAGACTTCGCCGTTTTTAATCGCCATAAAGTAAAACAGCCACGAAAGGGCTCCGGCCACGCCGCTCAGCAGAATAAACAGCAGCGCTTTTTTGTCGGCAAACACCGTACTGACCAGGTTCATCTTACCCTGAACCACCACCACACCGACCAGGAATAGCGCCATGACTACGGCGCGAACGGCCGTAGCGGTATTGGCATCCAGATGCTGCAAACCAACCTTACCAAAAATAGCTACCAGCGCCGCCGTGGCGGCAGATAGCAGGGCATACATTAACCATGCGCTCATAAAAGGCTCCTCTTGAACGGACAAGAGGTTACTCTTTCACAGCATAAAGCGGTAGCCGATGCCGGTTTCGGTTAGCAGGTGGCGAGGGCGGGCAGGGTCGCTTTCCAGCTTCTGGCGCAGATGGCCCATATAAATGCGCAGATAGTGGCTGTGCTCCACGGCATTGGGGCCCCAAACCTGGTTGAGGAGCTGGCGCTGTGTCAGCACTTTTCCGTGGTTATTCAGTAGGGTTGCGAGCAGGCGGAATTCTATCGGGGTAAGGTGAATTTCCTCTTCGCCGCGGGTGATGCGGCGCGAAGAGAGATCGACCGTAATGGCAGAGAATTGATAAACAGGATCGGGCTGAACCATGCTGGCGTGGCGGCGCAGGGCAACCCGTAGCCTGGCCTGCAGTTCGCCAATGCCAAAGGGCTTGCTGAGAAAATCGTCCGCACCGGCATCCAGCGCGGCAATTTTTGCCTGTTCGTCGCTTCGGGCTGACAGCACGATGATTGGCGTCTGGCTCCACTGGCGGAAGTCACGAATAAAATCGATACCGTCGCCGTCCGGCAGGCCGAGATCCAGAATCACCAGATCCGGCTTGCGGGTGGCGGCTTCAATCAGGCCGCGCTGCAGCGTTTCGGCATCAAACACGCGCAACGATTCATCTTCCAGCGCGGTGCGCAGAAAGCGGCGGATCTCTTTTTCATCCTCAATTATCAGAACCGTTGTCACAGCGCCTCAATCATTTCAGGGAGTTCGGGGGGAGGCGATAAAGGTAGCACAACGTGGAAGCTGGCACCGCCTTCCGGGCGGTTGAGCGCATAAATTGTGCCGCCGTGAACTTCAACAATCGCCCGGCAGATAGCCAGCCCAAGCCCAACGCCTGGAATCGCTGACTCTTTGTTACCGCGGGCAAATTTATCAAAGATCAGCAGCTCTTTACCAGCCGGAACCCCCGGGCCGCTGTCCCAGACTTCCAGATCCAGCCTGTCCGCCGTGGCGCTGGCTTTAATGCCAATGTCGGCTTTATAGCCGGCATATTTCACCGCGTTTTCCAGCAGGTTGATCAGCACGCGCTCAAACAGCGGGCCGTCGACTTCAATGAGCATCAGCGGGTCGGGCAGAGTGAGGGCGATATGGCGACCGCCGAGGCCCGGCTCAAGCATTTTCAGCGCGCTGCCAACCACTTCTTCCAGCGTCAGCCACTCTTTGCGAAGGTTAAAGCCGCCGGACTGAATGCGGGCCATATCCAGCAGGTTATTCACCAGCCGGGTAGTATTTAGCACGTGCTGGCGGATCTCGTTGGCCTGCGGGGCATGTTTTGAGCCTTCGCTGGCGAGATCCAGCGTCAGGATTTCTGCCTGGCCGAACAGGACGGTGAGCGGCGTACGCAGGTCGTGCGAAAGTGCCGCCAGCAGCGAGTTACGAATTTGCTCGCGCTCGCTGGAAAGTCTCGCCTGTTCTTCGCTGGCCGTGAGCAGCAGCCTGTCCAGCGCGGTGGCTACCAGCAGGGTAAAGGTTTCCAGCAGGCGCTGCTGCTCGGGGATCATCAGCTGGCGCAGGTTTTCCGGCTCGACGACCAGCAGGCCCAGCGTTCTTTCCGTGGTGCTGAGCGGCAGAATTCTGTAGGGCACGCCCGGTAGCGTATCGGTTCCAGCCCCGGCAGGTTGCCCCTTATCAAAGCTCCAGCGGGCAATAGCCTCATCCAACTGAGCGGGTTCACCTTCGGCAGCGATGCGGCTGAGCTTCCCGTGTTCATCCGGCAGCAGCAGCAGGCTGCGGGCCTGGAAAGTATTATTGATGAACTGCACGCTGGTGGCGGCGACGTCCTGCGGCGTTCGGTCATCGGCCAGCGCTTTAGACATCTCATACAGGTGGCGTGTGCGCTGCTCACGATAGCGGGCGATCCGCGCCTGGTAGCGCACGCCAGCGGTCAGATTGCCGATCACCAGCCCCACGGTGAGCATCACGCCGAAGGTTAGCAGGTACTGCACATCCGAGACGGCGAGCGTGCCTCGCGGAGCAATAAAGAACAGGTCAAAGCTGATAACGTTGACTATTGTCGCCAGCACCGACGGCCAGCGGCCATAAAACAGCGCCACGATAACCACGCCCAGCAGGTAGATCATCACCAGGTTGGCGGCATCAAAGGCAACCAGCCACTGATTGGCGATAAACGTGATGAACGCGCAAAGCACCACCGCCACGGCGCAGCCGCGCAGCTGAATACGCCACTTCTCGCTTAAGGCCCTGGTGTCCGGCGCTCTGGTCGGGGAGGGGAGAGGTTTTTCATCCAGCGCGACAATCACCAGATCGAGGTCCGGGGCGCGTCTGGCTAAGCGATCGGCAAAAGAGGTGCGGTGCCACCAGCGGCGCGTTGTGTGGCGGCCAATAATGATTTTGCCGAGGTTGTGCTCGCGGGCATAGCGCAGTACCGCTTTCTCTTCATTTGGATCGGCTAGCGTGGCGGTTTCTGCGCCCAGCTCCTGAGCCAGCCGCAACGCGCTGAGAATGGTGCGGCGCTGGTGTTCGGGCAGGCGATGAAGCTGCGGCGTTTCAACGTAAACGGCATGCCAGACGCTGCCGAGCTTGGCGGCCAGGCGTGCGGCGGTGCGAACCAGCTTTTCATTGCCGTTGCTGTGGCCGATGCACAGCAGGATGGCGTCACGCGTGTGCCAGACTTTTTCCTGCCCCTGATTATCCCGCCAGGCACGCATCTGATCGTCTACGCGGTCCGCCGTACGTCGCAGTGCCAGCTCGCGCAGGGCGATCAGGTTGCCTTTACGGAAGAAATGTTCGATGGCGCGTTCGGCCTGACCGGAGATATAAACTTTGCCTTCGTGCAGGCGCTGGCGCAAATCGTCCGGTGGCAGGTCAACCAGCACAACTTCGTCGGCCGCGTCAAAAATAGGATCGGGGACGGTTTCGCGTACCTGAATCCCGGTTACGCCGCCCACCACGTCATTCAGGCTTTCGAGGTGCTGAACGTTGACTGAGGTCAGAACGTCGATGCCGGCTTCGAGCAGCTCTTCAACATCCTGCCAGCGTTTGGGATGGCGCGACCCTGGCGCGTTGCTGTGCGCCAGTTCGTCCATCAGAATCAGAGCCGGATTGCGGGCGAGGGCGGCGTCCAGGTCAAACTCCTGAACCAGGCGCCCCCGGTGATGAATACGACGAGGGGGCTGAATCGTCAGCCCCTTTAATAGTTCGGCGGTTTCCTGGCGGCCGTGGGTTTCCACCACGCCCACCAGCACATCGAGGCCCTGCGCTCGCAGGCGCTGCGCCTCCTGAAGCATTGCGTAGGTTTTCCCGACGCCTGCGCAGGCGCCGAAGAAGATTTTCAGTTTCCCACGCGGCTGGCGGTTTACTTTCTCCAGCAGCTTATCGGGGTTGGGGCGCAGCGGCTCCTCGGTCATAACGCGTCCTTTTTACTTCGCCTGGAGATGGTCCAGCGCCAGGTTCAGCTTAACGATGTTCACTACCGGCATGCCGATAAAATTCACCAGCGGCGTCGTGGTGTTTTCAGCCACCAGGCGAGCGACCTGCTCAACCGGAAGATTTCTGGCTTTAGCCACCCGTGGAATTTGCCACGCGGTAGCCTCGGGAGAAAGCTGCCCGTCCAGGCCGCTGGCCGACGTGGTTACCAGGTCAACCGGGACCGCCGGATTAGCGTCCGGGTTAGCCGCACGCAGCGCGCTAATGCGAGCCTTAACCTCTTTGTCCAGCTCCGGGTTGCTGGCCGCAAGGTTGCTGCCGCCGGATGCCATTGGATTATAGGGGCTATCCGAGGTGGCAGAAGGGCGCCCCTGGAAATATTTTGCGTTAGTAAAGTCCTGGCCAATCAGCTCTGAACCACGAACTTTACCGTCTTCAACGATCAATGAGCCGTTGGCCTGGGCCGGGAACCACCACTGCCCCAGCAGCGTGGCGACGAGGGGGTAAACCCCGCCGGTAATCAGCGTCAGGATAATCAGCAGTAATAAAGCGGGGCGTAACGTAGCCATGTTCTTTTCCTCTTAGACCAGACCGAGCACGGTCAGGATCACGTCAATCACTTTGATACCAATAAACGGCACGACGATACCGCCCAGACCATAAATCCACAGGTTGCGGCGCAGCATTGCCGCGGCGCTCAGCGGCTTGTAGCTGATGCCTTTCAGGGCCAGCGGGATCAGGCAGATGATGATCAGCGCGTTAAAAATGACCGCACTCAGAATGGCCGAAGCAGGGGAGTGCAGGTGCATCACGTTCAGCGCGTTAAGCTGCGGATAGGTCACCGCAAACGCCGCCGGGATAATGGCGAAGTATTTCGCCACGTCGTTGGCGATACTGAAGGTGGTCAGCGACCCGCGCGTCATCAGCATTTGCTTCCCGATGTGCACCACTTCAATCAGCTTGGTCGGGTTAGAGTCCAGGTCCACCATGTTGCCGGCCTCTTTCGCCGCCTGAGTCCCGGAGTTCATCGCTACCGCAACGTCTGCCTGTGCCAGCGCAGGGGCATCGTTGGTACCGTCGCCGGTCATGGCGACCAGTCGGCCTTCGGCCTGATACTGACGAATCAGCGCCAGTTTGGCTTCCGGCGTGGCTTCTGAGAGGAAGTCATCTACCCCGGCTTCGGCGGCAATGGCAGCGGCGGTCAGGCGGTTATCCCCGGTGATCATTACCGTTTTGATGCCCATCTGGCGCAGCTGCGCGAAACGCTCTTTAATGCCGCCTTTAACGATGTCTTTCAGTGCAATCACGCCCAGCACGTTGGCCCCTTCGGCAACCACCAGCGGCGTGCCGCCCTGACGAGCTACGCCTTCAACCAGCGTGTCGACCTGCGCCGGGAAGTGGCCGTTGTTCACCTCCACATGGCGACGGATGGCGTCCACGGAACCTTTACGGATCATGCGGTCCTGAATGTTGATGCCGCTCATGCGGGTTTGGGCGGTAAACGGCACGAACGTCGCCTGCAGGCTTTGCACGTCGCGTTCGCGCAGGTTAAAGCGCTGTTTTGCCAGTACCACGATGCTGCGGCCTTCCGGGGTTTCATCCGCCAGCGAGGCCAGTTGAGCCGCGTCGGCCAGCTCTTTTTCATCCACGCCAGGCGCAGGCAGGAAGGCAGAAGCCTGACGGTTCCCAAGCGTAATGGTACCGGTTTTGTCCAGCAGCAGGACGTCGATATCCCCGGCAGCTTCTACCGCACGGCCGCTGGTGGCGATAACGTTCGCGCCCAGCATGCGGCTCATCCCGGCAACGCCGATGGCGGAAAGCAGGCCGCCGATGGTGGTTGGGATCAGGCAGACCAGCAGGGCAACCAGCACGGTCACGCTTGCCGCCTGGCCGCCGTAAGCTGAGAACGGCCACAGGGTAGCGGTCGCCAGCAGCAGCACGATGGTCAGCGCTACCAGCAGAATAGTCAGGGCGATTTCGTTCGGCGTTTTACGACGCTGGGCGCTTTCAACCATGGCAATCATGCGGTCGAGGAAGGTTTCCCCTGGGTTGACGCTGCACTGAATAACCAGCCAGTCGGACAGAATGCGCGTCCCGCCGGTCACCGAGGCAAAGTCGCCGCCGGACTCACGAATAACCGGTGCCGATTCCCCGGTGATGGCGCTTTCATCTACCGATGCGCCACCTTCAAGGACCTCGCCATCGCAGGGGATGATATCCCCGGCTTCCACCAGCACGACGTCACCTTTACGCAGGTCGGCTGCCGGAACATGGTCAACCTGGGCATCGTGCTGCGGGCTGCGCAGTTTGCGCGCCCAACTGGTTTTTTTCACCCCTTTCAGGCTGTTGGCCTGGGCTTTGCTGCGGCCTTCCGCCAGCGCTTCCGCGAAGTTGGCGAACAGCACGGTAAACCACAGCCACAGGCTGATGGCGAGCGTAAAGAGGGCGTCACCCTGCTGCAGGCCGGTGATCATCGCTATCCCGAGCAGGGTAGTGATGATGCTCCCTACCCAGACGATAAACATCACCGGGTTGCGCCACTGCACCTGGGGTGCGAGCTTTTTAAAAGAATCAATTAGCGCCTGACGGATCAGACCAGGTTCAAACAGCGCCTGTTGCTTGCGACTCATGGAAGCCTCGTAATCAGAAATTAACCAGAGAAAGGTGTTCCGCAACCGGGCCTAAAGCGAGGGCGGGGATAAAGGTCAGGGCGCCAACCAGCAGCACTGTCCCAATCAGTAAACCGATAAACAGCGGGCCGTGAGTAGGCAGCGTACCGATGCTGACGGCCTGGGATTTTTTCGCGGCCAGTGAACCGGCAATCGCCATCACCGGGATAATCACCCCGAAGCGACCAAACCACATGCACACGGCCAGCAGCACGTTCCAGAACGGCGTGTTGGTGCTCAAGCCTGCGAAGGCGCTGCCGTTGTTGTTGGCGGCAGAAGAAACGGCGTACAGCACTTCGCTGAACCCGTGAATACCTGGGTTAGCTATCCCGCTGCGGCCTGCGTCGGTCATCAACGCCAGCGCGGTGCCGATCAGTACCAGGGCAGGCGTGATAAGGATGGCCAGCGAAGTCATCTTCATTTCCGGCACGTCGATTTTCTTACCCAGATATTCTGGCGTACGGCCAATCATCAGCCCGGCGATGAACACCGCCAGCAGCACGAACAGCAGCATGCCGTACAGGCCCGCGCCCACGCCGCCGAACACCACTTCACCAATCTGCATCAGCCACATTGGCACCATGCCGCCCAATGCGGTAAAGGAGTCATGCATCGCGTTAACTGCCCCGCAGGATGCGGCGGTGGTAATCACCGCGAACAGGCTGCTGTTCAGAATGCCGAAGCGGCTCTCTTTCCCTTCCATATTGATGCTGCTGTTTGCGCCCAACTGGGTGAAGTGCGGGTTACCCTGCAGCTCGGCCCACATCACTACCACCACGCAGACCACGAAGATAATGGTCATTGCCCAGAGCAGAGCACGTCCCTGACGGCGGTCGCCTACGGCTTCACCAAAGGCGAAGCAAAGGGCTGCCGGGATCAGGAAGATGGAGAGCATTTGCACGAAGTTGGTCAGCGCAGTGGGGTTCTCAAAGGGGTGAGACGAGTTGGCGTTAAAGAAGCCACCGCCGTTGGTACCCAGCATTTTAATGGCTTCCTGAGAGGCGACAGGCCCCATCGGCAGCACGTGCTGAACGCCTTCAATCGTGGTGTAAGGCTGGTAGTCGGCAAAGTTTTGCAGCGAGCCCTGGCTAATAAAGAACAGCGCCATCAGCAGGGCGACAGGCAGCAGGATATAGAACGTAACGCGGGTTAAATCGACCCACGCGTTGCCCAGCGTGCTGGCGGAATGGCGAGAGAAGCCGCGGATCAGCGCAAACACCACCGCAATACCGGTCGCCGCTGAAACGAAGTTCTGCACCGTCAGGCCAACCATCTGGCTGAAGTAGCTCAGCGTGGTCTCACCGCCGTAGGACTGCCAGTCGGTGTTGGACACGAAGCTTACTGCCGTATTCAGCGCCAGATGCCACGAAAGCCCCGGCAGCTGCTGAGGGTTGAGCGGCAGGCTGCCCTGGAACATCAGGATCGCGAAAAGAAACAGCAGCCCGAAAACGTTAAATGCCAGAATCGCCATCAGGTAGCGCTTCCAGCCCATCTCTTCGCCTTTACTGCCAATCAGCGACCACAGAAGAGGTTCTATGCGGCCGACCACAGGCAGAGGTTCACCTTCGATCAGGCGGGCAAGCACCGCTCCCAGCGGTTTCGCAAGGGCGAAGAGCACCAGCAGGAAGCTGGCGATCAGTAAAAATCCGGACGCAGCCATTAAAAAGCCTCCGCTTTAATCAGGGCATAAACCAGGTAACCCAACAGCAAGAAGACCAGCACGATGCCGGTTATGACGCCTGCACTCACAATCCACCTCCAACGGTGCGTTAAGCATTTCGCGGCAGAATAGGATTTCGGGTGAAAAGATGTCGTAAAAGTCCGGGGGCGGGGTGTAAAAAAAGTATAAAAATGGAAAAGCCATTGGTTAACTAATGGTTAGTATTTATTTAACCATTTTGTAACTTAATTACGCGTGCAGTGATAAATAGCGCACAAAAAAGCACAATTATCTGGTCGGATGAGTAGTAAACTTTCACGTAATGAGATAGTATTTTGACCAGATAACAAGTTTCGATTTTCCGACATGCGGTGTCGGTCACACATTATGAGGAGAAGCCTATGTCTTTATATAAAGAATACCCTGCGCATCAGGTCATCCTGCGTCGCGCATTTGCAGTCGCGGCGGGCGTGCTGGCGCTGCCGGTGATGCTGTTCTGGAAAGATCGCGCACGCTTTTACAGCTATCTGCATCGCGTGTGGTCCAAAACCAGCGACAAGCCGGTGTGGATGGCGCAATCAGAAGCCGGCGCCTTCGATTTTTACTAAAAGCTGAATCGATTTGACGAAAGCTACCTCCGGGTAGCTTTTTTGTTGCCCGCGTCTTGCTACACTTAGTTAACAACTGAGGAGCAGACAATGAACGACACTATTCCGATTGGTATCAGCGCCTGCCTGCTGGGGGAGAATGTCCGCTTTGACGGCGGCCACAAGAAGCTGGCCTTTGCCGTTAACGAGCTGGCACCCTGGGTGCGGTTTGAACCGGTTTGCCCCGAAATGGCCATTGGTCTGCCGACGCCTCGCCCCGCGCTCAGGCTGGTGAAGCTGAACGATGGCGAGCTTGCCCTGCGTTTAAGTAACCAAAGCGAAGGCGACTTTACCGCCACGATGCAGGCGTTTTCCTCACGCCATGTCAGCGGGCTTGAGCACCTCTGCGGCTACATTGTTTGTGCGAAATCGCCGAGCTGCGGGATGGAACGAGTCCGGGTCTATGACGAAGAGAGTAAAAATAACCGTAAAAGCGGCACCGGCGTGTTTACCGCCGAGCTTCAGCGTCAGCTTCCGTGGCTGCCTGTTGAAGAAGATGGGCGCCTATGCGATCCGGCTATCCGCGAGAATTTCGTCGAGCGCATTTACACGCTGTTTGAGCTGAACCAGCTGCGCAAAAGTGGATTAACGCGGGGCAAACTCATCGCCTTCCACAGCCGCTATAAACTTCTGCTGCTGGCTCATTCTCAGCCTGAATACCGCGAGCTGGGGCGCTTTGTGGCGTCCATTGAGGATTGGACTTCGCTGGAGGCGTTCTTCGTTGAATATCGCCAGCGGCTGATGGCCTTAATGCAGCATCAGGCCACGCGCCGCAACCACACCAACGTTTTGATGCACGTGCAGGGTTATTTCCGTCGACAGCTGAATCCGCGCCAGCGGCAGGAACTGTCTGAGCTCATTGCCCGCTACCGCCAGGGCACGCAGCCTTTACTCGCGCCGATCACCCTGCTGAAACACTATATGGCAGAATACCCGGACCGTTATCTCGATCAACAACGCTACTTTGAACCGTATCCCGAAGCGCTACGCCTGCGGTACGGCAACTAAATCAGGAGAGTTATGACCACCCATCTGGTCTGGTTTCGCAACGATCTTCGTGTTCACGATAACTACGCCTTACACGCCGCCTGCCGCAACCCCGATGCAAAAGTCATCGGGGTATTTGTTGTTACGCCCGAGCAGTGGCGTCAGCATGTTATGGCCCCGAAGCAGGCTGAATTCATCTTTCAGCATGTGCAGGCGTTGGGCCATGCGCTTGCCGGGCGTGGGATTGAACTTCATATCAGGCAGGTCGCGGATTTCGCCGCATCGGTTGCGTGCGTAAAAGCGTTTTGCGCTGAGCAAAACGTTGATGCTCTTTTTTACAACTACCAGTATGAAGTCAACGAGCGTGCCCGTGACGCCGCCTTAGAAAAAGCGCTTGATGTCGACGTGACCGTGCAAGGTTTTGATGACAGCCTGCTGCTGGCGCCGGGCAGCGTTACGACCGGTAACCACGAGATGTATAAAGTGTTTACTCCTTTCAGCAAGGCGTTTATTCGGCGTTTGCAGGAAGGACTACCGGAGTGCGTGCCGGCGCCGAAAACTCGGGGAGAGGTTCCATTCAACGAACAGTTTGCGTTCGATGTGCCGCTTGAAAAATTTGACCACGAGATTTTCCCTGTAGGTGAGCAGGAGGCGATCGGTATGCTACGTAAGTTTTGTCGGCAGCCGGCTGCTGACTACCCGGAGCAGCGAGATTTTCCTGCTATAGAAGGGACCAGCCGCCTGTCGCCTTATCTGGCAACCGGCGTTTTGTCTCCACGCCAGTGCCTGCATCGCCTGTTAAAAGAGCAGCCTAAAGCGCTGGAGGGTGAAGCCGGAGCGACCTGGCTCAACGAACTTATCTGGCGCGAATTTTACCGCCATCTGATGGTCGCTTACCCGAAGCTTTGCCGTCATCGCCCGTTTATCGCCTGGACCGATAAGGTTCGCTGGCGCGGGGATGATGCGCTGCTTGAAGCCTGGCAGCAGGGTAAAACCGGCTACCCGATTGTCGATGCGGCGATGCGCCAGCTCAACCAAACGGGCTGGATGCATAACCGCTTACGCATGGTTGTGGCGAGTTTCCTGGTAAAGGATTTGCTGATCGACTGGCGGCAGGGCGAGCGCTACTTTATGTCTCAGCTGATTGACGGCGACCTGGCGGCTAACAACGGCGGCTGGCAGTGGGCTGCTTCCACCGGTACCGACGCCGCGCCCTATTTTCGTATTTTTAACCCCACAACCCAGGGCGAACGCTTCGACGCGGACGGCGACTTTATCCGCCAGTGGCTGCCGGAGCTGAAAGCGGTTCCCGGCAAGCAAATCCATTCCCCATGGGCCTGGGCTGATAAACAAAAGCAAACGCTGGACTACCCGCGCCCGATTGTTGACCATAAGCAGGCCCGACTGAATACGCTTGCGGCCTACGAGGCAGCAAGAAAATAACTGAAGAGAATAATGATGAAAAACAGTGAACTGGAACGCCTGATTAATGAAAAGCTGAACAGCGCGGCGATGAGCGATTACGCCCCCAATGGCCTGCAGGTTGAAGGCCGGGCAGAGATCCGCAAGATTGTTACCGGCGTGACCGCCAGCCAGGCGCTGCTGGATGAAGCCGTGCGTCAGCAGGCCGACGCGGTGATTGTGCACCATGGCTATTTCTGGAAAAACGAATCACCGGTCATTCGCGGCATGAAGCGTAATCGCCTTAAAACGCTGCTGGCGAACGATATCAATCTTTACGGCTGGCATTTACCGCTCGATGCCCATCCGCAGTTGGGCAATAACGCCCAGCTGGGTGCGCTGCTGGGCATTGAAACAAAAGGGGAAGTTGAGCCGCTGGTGCCGTGGGGGGAATTCCCGACGCCGCTTTCCGGCGTTGAGCTTGCCTCCTGGATTGAAATGCGATTAGGCCGCACGCCGCTGTGGTGTGGCGATACCGGCCCGGATCAGATTCGCCGCGTGGCGTGGTGTACCGGCGGCGGACAGGGCTTTATCGATAGCGCCGCACGTTTTGGCGTGGATGCGTTTATTACCGGCGAGGTTTCCGAGCAGACGATTCATTCGGCCCGCGAGCAGGGGCTGCACTTCTACGCTGCTGGCCATCATGCCACTGAACGCGGCGGTATCCAGGCGCTGAGCGACTGGCTAAACAGCGAAACCGATCTCGACGTTATTTTTATCGATATCCCAAACCCAGCCTGATTCTGGAGGGCCTGTGCAACGAGCTCGCTGTTATTTACTCGGTGAAAAAGCGGTGGTTCTGGAACTGGAGCCTCCCGTCATGCTCGCCAGCCAGCAGCGTATTTGGGGGCTGTTGGATCGCCTGAATGCCTCTGATGAGGTGAGCGAGGCCATTCCGGGCATGAATAACATCACCGTTGTGCTGAAAGATCCTCAGCGGCTGGCGCTGGACGGTATCGAGTGGCTGCAGCGCTGGTGGGAAGAAAGTGAGGCGGTAATACCCACGCCTCGCCGGATTGAGATCCCGGTAGTTTATGGCGGTGTAGCCGGGCCCGATCTTGACGCAGTAGCTCGCCAGAACGATCTCACTCCCGCCCAGGTGGTTGCCCTGCATTCCAGTGCTGAATACATCGTCTATTTCCTTGGCTTCCAGCCAGGATTTGCCTATCTGGGCGGGTTACCTGACATCCTCGCGACGCCCCGGCGCGCCGAGCCACGGCTTGAGGTCGCTGCGGGTTCGGTAGGCATCGGCGGTAGCCAAACCGGCATTTATCCGCTGGCGACGCCGGGCGGCTGGCAAATTATCGGCCGCACTCCGCTCAGCTTGTTTAATCCTGACAACGCATCACCCACTTTATTGTTGCCCGGAGACAGCGTGCGTTTTGTGCCGCAGAAGGAAGGCATATGCTGAAAATTATTCGCGCCGGTCTACAGACCAGCGTGCAGGATACCGGCCGTGAAGGGTTTCGCCAGCTTGGCGTCAGCCGCTGCGGTGCGCTGGATATTCCGGCGATTACTGTCGCCAATTTATTAGTCGGGAATACGCCCGACACACCGGCGCTGGAGCTTACTCTTGGGCAATGCGTGATTGAGTTTGGGCGTGATGGCTGGTTTGCGCTGACTGGCGCAGGTTGCCATGCGGATCTGGATGGCAAAGCCGTGTGGACAGGCTGGCGGCTGGCGGTAAAAAAAGGGCAAAGGTTAACGTTAAAAAAACCTTCGCACGGCATGCGTAGCTACCTTGCCGTTGACGGGGGCTTAGATGTCCCCGAGGTAATGGGCTCTTACAGCACCGACCTTAAAGCCGGTATTGGCGGCCATGACGGACGCCTGTTGCGTGATGGCGACCAGATTCCTTTACGGAAATCTCAGCACAAATTTCAGCGTTCACGGGGCGTAAAACAGCTGCTGTGGGGCAACCGTATTCGCGCCCTGGCCGGACCGGAATATCAGGAATTCAGCAAGTCTGCGCAGGAGAGCCTCTGGCGGCTGGCCTGGAAAATCAGCCCGCAGAGTAACCGGATGGGCTATCGGCTACAGGGGCCGGAGCTGGAGCGAACTACCCAGCGAGAAATGCTGTCCCACGGTCTGTTGCCCGGCGTCATTCAGGTGCCGCATAACGGCCAGCCAATAGTCCTGATGAACGATGCGCAGACAACCGGCGGCTACCCTCGCATTGCCTGCGTTATCGAGGCCGATCTTTATCATCTGGCCCAGGTCAGGCTAGGGGAGCCTATTCATTTTGTGCCGTGTTCGCTGGAAGAGGCGCTAAAGGCGCGCCGTGAGCAGGCCATTTATCTCGAGCAGATTGCCTGGCAACTGACGCAGGAAGAATAACGTTTCAGGGAGTTGAGTATGCCGGAAGGACCGGAAATCCGCCGCGCGGCGGACAAACTTGAAGCCGCCGTGGGCGGCGAGCCGTTAACCGAAGCCTGGTTTGCTTTTGAAGAGCTAAAGCCGTTCGAGGCTATGCTCAAGGGCAAGACTATCGAGCGGATTGAAACCCGCGGCAAGGCAATGCTGACCCATTTTTCTAATGGCTTAACGTTGTACAGTCATAACCAACTATACGGCGTCTGGCGGGTGGTTGAGGCTGATAAACAGCCAGAAACGAAGCGAGTTTTAAGGGTTAAGCTACAAACGGCCGAAAAAGCCATTTTGCTGTACAGTGCCTCAGACATTGAAATGCTGGAGCAGAAACAGCTTGAGCAGCATCCTTTCCTGCAGCGTGTAGGGCCAGATGTGCTGGACGAGACGCTGACGGTGGGGCAGGTCAAAGAGCGTTTGTTATCGCCGAAGTTTCGCCGCAGGCAGTTCAGCGGCCTGCTGTTAGATCAGGCGTTTTTGGCCGGGCTGGGCAACTATCTTCGGGTGGAGATCCTTTGGGAGGCAGAGCTTGCGCCTCAGCACCGCGCTGAGGATTTAAGCGAAGAGCAGGTTGAGCGTTTCGCCGGGGCTTTGCTGGCTGTGCCTCGTCTTTCTTATCAGACGCGAGGGCAGGTGGATGAAAATAAACATCACGGCGCAATCTTTAGTTTCAGGGTGTTTCATCGGGCCGGTGAACCGTGCGAGCGCTGCGGAGAGATAATTGAAAAAACGATGCTCTCTTCGAGGCCGTTTTACTGGTGCCCCGTCTGTCAGAAATAAAAAAACGCGCCATAAGGCGCGTTTTTTACTCAGAAAGCGGAAAAATTACTTTTTGAGATCTGATTTGAAATCACGTTTGTCGTAGCCGGTATACAGCTGACGTGGACGGGCAATTTTGATGCCGTCGTCGTGCATTTCGTTCCAGTGTGCAATCCAGCCCACGGTACGCGCCATCGCGAAGATAACGGTAAACATGGAGGATGGAATGCCCATCGCCTTCAGGATGATGCCGGAGTAGAAGTCTACGTTCGGGTAGAGTTTCTTCTCGATGAAGTACGGGTCGTTCAGCGCGATGTGTTCCAGCTCCATCGCCACTTCCAGCAGGTTGTTGTCCTTCAGGTTCAGCTCTTTCAGCACTTCGTGACAGGTTTCACGCATCACGGTGGCACGCGGGTCGTAGTTTTTGTACACGCGGTGGCCGAAGCCCATCAGGCGGAACGAGTCATTTTTGTCTTTGGCGCGACGGATAAATTCCGGAATGTGCTCCACGGTGCTGATCTCTTCCAGCATTTTCAGCGCAGCTTCGTTGGCGCCGCCGTGAGCCGGTCCCCACAGGGAAGCGATGCCCGCAGCGATACACGCAAACGGGTTGGCGCCGGAGGAGCCTGCGGTACGCACGGTGGAGGTAGAAGCATTCTGTTCGTGGTCAGCGTGCAGGATCAGGATCCTGTCCATTGCGCGTTCCAGAATCGGGTTAACTTTGTACTCTTCGCACGGCGTGGAGAACATCATGTTCAGGAAGTTGGCCGAGTAGGAGAGGTCGTTGCGCGGGTAAACGAAAGGCTGACCAATCGAATACTTGTAACACATAGCTGCTACGGTCGGCATTTTAGAGAGCAGGCGGAATGCCGCGATTTCACGGTGGCGTGGGTTATTCACGTCGAGTGAGTCGTGGTAGAAGGCCGCCAGAGCACCGGTTACACCGCACAGCACGGCCATCGGATGCGAGTCGCGACGGAAGCCGTGGAACAGACGGGTAATCTGCTCATGAATCATGGTGTGGCGGGTCACGGTGGTTTTGAATTCTTCGAACTGTTCCTGCGTCGGCTTTTCGCCGTTCAGCAGGATGTAGCACACTTCCAGATAGCTGGATTCGGTAGCCAGTTGGTCAATCGGGAAGCCGCGGTGCAAAAGAATGCCTTCGTCACCGTCGATATAAGTGATTTTGGACTCGCAGGATGCGGTAGAGGTGAAACCTGGGTCAAAAGTAAATACACCTTTAGAACCAAGACTACGGATATCAATTACATCCTGACCTAGCGTGCCCTTTAGCACATCAAGTTCGAGAGCATCGTCACCATTTAGGGTGAGGTTTGCTTTAGTATCAGCCATTTACGGTCTCCTTAGCGCCTTATTTCATAAGACTGCCAGGCGTCCAATTTGCATTCGAACCCACAATGGTTGGTTACCAGTTTTTTAATTGGCTCGCGGCTCTGTTTAGAGGAGTACAACCAGGGTACAGAGCGATGGGCGCTTGCAGGTAACACTCGCTTTGAGGGCGAAACTACAGCAAATCAGCGTCTTAGCAATCAGTATCATTCAAACCTGTATATCACTAATAACTGTCCTGATCTCTCGGGTCAATACCCATCCACTGTTACATAACTATTACTCAGGTGAAAGGCTGACCCTATAACTTTTGCGAATTATACGGCTTTTCGGGCCCTGTTTGTAACAAGAATGTTTAACTTTTGTCAAATCAGATGATTAAAATTTAAAATAATGTTGTTATCGTGATCCTGCTCACTGTTCCGAGCAAAACCCTTCAAACATTATGTGGGTTAATTGTAATGATTTTGTGAAGAGCCTATACTGCCGCCAGGTCTCCGGAACACCCTGCTACCGGGAGCCACCCAGCGTTGTAGCCAGATCTCTGGCCTCTGGATGTAGCTGTTTTTTGCATGACGCACAGTTATAGAAAGTTAGCGCTGTCTGACCCCGAATGCAGATCCGGAGGAAGGAAACAATAAGAAGAGCATGTGGGCGCTATTCATGATAAGAAACGTGAAAAAACAACGACCTGTCAATCTGGACCTGAAAACGATCCGGTTCCCCGTCACTGCAATCGCTTCCATCCTCCACCGCGTTTCCGGCGTGATCACATTTGTGGCGGTCGGCATTCTGCTTTGGTTGCTGGGATTGTCACTCTCATCTCCGGAAGGTTTTATCACCGCTTCCGCCGTGATGAGCAGCTTTATCGTTAAATTTATAATGTGGGGCATTCTGACGGCTCTGGCCTATCACGTCGTGGTGGGTGTCCGCCATCTGCTGATGGACTTTGGCTATCTGGAAGAGACCCTTGTAGCGGGCAAACGATCCGCACATATCTCCTTTGTTATTACCGTCGTGCTTTCAATTCTTGCAGGAGTCCTCGTATGGTAAGCAATGCCTCCGCATTGGGTCGCAATGGCGTGCACGATTATGTGCTGGTTCGCGCTACCGCCATCGTATTAACCCTGTACATCATCTACATGATTGGCTTCTTCGCTTTCACCAGCGAGCTGACCTATGACGTCTGGCACGGCTTCTTTGCCTCTGCCTTCACCAAAGTTTTCACCCTGCTGGCACTGTTCTCTATTTTGATCCATGCCTGGATTGGCATGTGGCAGGTGTTGACCGACTACGTTAAACCGCTGGCGATTCGCCTTCCTTTACAGCTGCTGATTGTTGTCGCGCTGTTGGTTTACGTCATTTATGGATTCGTTGTGGTGTGGGGTGTGTAATGAAACTGCCAGTCAGAGAATTTGATGCTGTAGTGATTGGTGCTGGTGGCGCAGGTATGCGCGCAGCGCTACAGATTTCCCAGAGCGGCCAGACCTGTGCGCTGCTTTCTAAAGTGTTCCCAACCCGTTCCCATACCGTATCCGCGCAGGGTGGCATCACCGTTGCGCTCGGTAATACCCATGAAGATAACTGGGAATGGCACATGTACGACACGGTAAAAGGTTCCGACTATATCGGTGACCAGGACGCCATCGAATATATGTGTAAAACCGGCCCGGAAGCGATTCTGGAACTGGACCACATGGGCCTGCCTTTCTCCCGTCTGGAAAACGGCACCATCTATCAACGTCCGTTCGGCGGCCAGTCAAAAGACTTCGGCGGCGAGCAGGCGGCACGTACTGCCGCAGCGGCTGACCGTACCGGCCACGCGCTGCTGCACACCTTGTATCAGCAGAACCTGAAAAACCACACCACCATCTTCTCCGAGTGGTATGCGCTGGATCTGGTTAAAAACGCCGACGGCGCCGTTGTGGGCTGTACCGCGCTGTGCATCGAAACCGGGGAAGTGGTTTACTTCAAAGCCCGCGCGACCGTGCTGGCAACCGGCGGTGCAGGCCGTATTTATCAGTCCACCACCAACGCCCACATTAATACCGGTGACGGCGTAGGCATGGCTATCCGCGCTGGCGTGCCGGTGCAGGATATGGAGATGTGGCAGTTCCACCCAACCGGTATCGCCGGGGCGGGGGTTCTGGTCACAGAAGGCTGCCGTGGTGAAGGCGGTTACCTGCTGAACAAACACGGCGAACGCTTCATGGAGCGTTATGCCCCGAATGCTAAAGACCTGGCGGGTCGTGACGTGGTGGCGCGTTCCATCATGATCGAAATCCGCGAAGGCCGCGGCTGTGATGGCCCGTGGGGGCCACACGCCAAGCTGAAACTGGATCACCTGGGTAAAGAAGTGCTGGAGTCCCGCCTGCCGGGTATCCTGGAACTGTCCCGTACCTTCGCCCACGTAGATCCGGTGAAAGAGCCGATTCCTGTTATCCCAACCTGCCACTACATGATGGGCGGCATTCCGACCAAAGTGACCGGTCAGGCGCTGACCGTGAACGAGCAGGGTGAAGATGTGGTTATCCCTGGCCTGTTCGCCGTGGGTGAAATTGCGTGTGTTTCCGTGCACGGTGCAAACCGTCTGGGCGGCAACTCCCTGCTTGACCTGGTGGTGTTCGGTCGTGCTGTCGGCCTGCATCTGCAGGAATCCATTGCCGAGCAGGGCGACCTGCTTGACGCAACCGAAGCCGAAATCGACGCGTCCCTTGAGCGCCTAAACCGCTGGAACGGCAACCGTAATGGTGAAGATCCGGTGGAAATCCGTAAAGCGCTTCAGGAATGTATGCAGCACAACTTCTCGGTATTCCGTGAAGGTGACGCCATGGCCAAAGGTCTTGAGCAGCTGAAAGCGATCCGCGAGCGTCTGAAAAATGCCCGTCTGGACGACACTTCCAGCGAGTTCAACACCCAGCGCGTTGAGTGTCTGGAGCTGGATAACCTGATGGAAACCGCCTACGCCACCGCGGTGTCGGCAAACTTCCGTACCGAGAGCCGTGGCGCGCATAGCCGCTTCGACTTCCCGGATCGTGATGACGAAAACTGGCTGTGCCATTCCCTGTATCTGCCAGAGTCGGAGTCCATGACGCGTCGTAGCGTCAACATGGAACCGAAACTGCGTCCGGCGTTCCCGCCGAAGATTCGTACTTATTAATGCGGAGACAGGACAATGAAACTCGAATTCTCAGTTTATCGTTATAACCCGGACGTAGACGACGCGCCGCGTATGCAGGATTACACCCTGGAAGCGGAAGAAGGTCGTGACATGATGCTGCTGGATGCACTGATGCAGCTGAAGGAAAAGGATCCAAGCCTGTCGTTCCGTCGTTCCTGCCGCGAGGGCGTTTGTGGCTCTGACGGCCTGAACATGAACGGCAAAAACGGCCTGGCCTGTATCACGCCAATCTCGGCGCTCGGCAACGGCAAACAGAAGATAGTCATCCGTCCTCTGCCCGGCCTGCCGGTGATCCGCGATTTGGTGGTGGACATGGGGCAATTCTATACTCAATATGAGAAGATTAAGCCTTACTTGTTGAATAATGGGCAAAATCCACCCGCTCGCGAGCATTTACAGTCGCCGGAGCAGCGTGAAAAACTGGATGGTCTGTACGAGTGTATTCTTTGCGCCTGCTGCTCGACCTCCTGCCCATCGTTCTGGTGGAACCCGGACAAGTTTATCGGCCCAGCCGGCCTGCTGGCGGCGTATCGTTTCCTGATCGACAGCCGCGACACCGAAACGGACGCGCGTCTGGACGGCCTGAGCGATGCTTTCAGCGTATTCCGCTGTCACAGCATTATGAACTGCGTCAGTGTTTGTCCTAAGGGGCTGAACCCGACGAAAGCTATCGGCCATATCAAGTCGATGCTGTTGCAGAAAAGCGCTTAAGTAATAAGAGGGGAGTGCTGTTCCCCTCGCCCTGACCCTCTCCCCACAGGGGAGAGGGAACGGATTGCAGGAAATCTTTAAAAACTGCCCTACAAATCTTGTATAGAGACAGTTTTTAAAGGTTCCTTCGCGGGCCGCCCTCCACGGCAACAGGCTCGAAGAAAGTGAACCCTGGAACGTATACCTGTATACCCTACGGTGTGCGTTATAGTTATCCACGGCGAAATAAGCAAAAATTTGCTTAAGGGATCACGATGCAGAACGGCGCGATGAAGCCCTGGCTGGACTCTTCCTGGCTGGCGGGCGCAAACCAGTCCTACATAGAGCAGCTCTATGAAGACTTCTTAACCGATCCTGACTCTGTTGATGCGCACTGGCGCAGCATGTTCCAGCAGTTAGCTGGCACCGGAGCGAGACCGGATCAATTCCATTCAAAAACGCGTGATTATTTCCGTCGTCTGGCGAAGGATGCCTCACGTTACTCCACCGCAATCACCGATCCTGACACTGACGTTAAGCAAGTTAAGGTTCTGCAGCTGATCAACGCCTGGCGTTTCCGCGGGCATCAGGCAGCAAACCTCGATCCGCTTGGCCTGTGGAAGCAAGAATCCGTTCCCGATCTGGATCCGGCTTTCCACAACCTGACGGATGAGGATCTGCAGCAGAGCTTTAACGTGGGGTCTTTTGCCGGCGGCAAAGAAACCATGAAGCTTGCGGATCTGATTGACGCTCTGCAACAAACCTACGGCGGCTCTATTGGCGCCGAGTACATGCACATTACCAACACAGAAGAAAAACGCTGGATCCAGCAGCGCATTGAATCTGTGGTGGGCCAGTCAACCTTTACGCCGGAAGAGAAAAAACGCTTCCTGAGCGAGTTGACTGCAGCAGAAGGTCTGGAACGTTACCTGGGTGCCAAATTCCCCGGGGCGAAGCGCTTCTCGCTGGAAGGCGGCGACGCGCTGGTTCCGATGCTCAAAGAGATGATTCGCCATGCTGGTAAGAGCGGCACGCGCGAAGTGGTGCTGGGTATGGCGCACCGCGGTCGTCTTAACGTGCTGATCAACGTTCTGGGTAAAAAACCGCAGGATCTGTTCGACGAATTTGCCGGTAAACATAAAGAGCACCTCGGCACCGGTGACGTGAAGTACCACATGGGCTTCTCTTCCGACGTGGAAACCGAAGGCGGCCTGGTTCACCTGGCGCTGGCGTTTAACCCGTCTCACCTTGAAATCGTTAGCCCGGTGGTTATCGGTTCCGTGCGTGCGCGCCTGGATCGTCTGGATAAGCCAGGCAGCAATCAGGTTCTGCCGATCACCATCCACGGTGATGCCGCCGTAGCCGGGCAGGGCGTGGTTCAGGAAACCCTGAACATGTCTAAAGCGCGTGGCTACGAAGTGGGCGGTACCGTACGTATCGTTATCAACAACCAGATTGGTTTCACCACCTCTAACCCGCTGGATGCTCGCTCCACGCCGTACTGTACCGATATCGGTAAGATGGTGATGGCGCCAATTTTCCACGTGAATGCGGACGACCCGGAAGCGGTTGCCTTCGTGACTCGTCTGGCGCTGGATTTCCGTAATACCTTCAAACGCGACGTGTTTATCGACCTGGTTTGCTACCGTCGCCACGGTCATAACGAAGCTGATGAGCCAAGCGCAACTCAGCCTGTGATGTACCAGAAAATCAAAAAACATCCGACCCCACGTAAGATTTACGCCGACAAGCTGGAGCAGGACAAGCTGGCCACGCTGGAAGATGCTACCGAAATGGTGAATCTGTACCGCGATGCGCTGGATGCCGGTGAATGCGTCGTCAACGAATGGCGTCCGATGAACATGCACTCCTTTACCTGGTCGCCGTACCTCAACCACGAGTGGGACGAAAGCTACCCGAACAAGGTTGAGATGAAGCGCGTGCAGGAACTGGCTAAGCGCATCAGCACCGTGCCGGAAGCCGTAGAGATGCAGTCTCGCGTGGCTAAAATTTACGGCGATCGTCAGGAAATGGCGAACGGTAACAAGCTGTTCGACTGGGGCGCAGCGGAGAACCTGGCTTACGCCACGCTGGTAGACGAGGGCGTGTCCGTCCGTCTGTCCGGTGAAGATGCGGGGCGCGGTACCTTCTTCCACCGTCATGCGGTTATCCATAACCAGAGCAACGGTTCTACCTATACGCCGCTGGCGCACGTGCATAACAGCCAGGGCATCTTCAAAGTCTGGGATTCCGTACTGTCTGAAGAAGCGGTGTTGGCCTTTGAATACGGTTACGCCACGGCAGAACCACGTACGCTGACCATTTGGGAAGCCCAGTTCGGCGACTTCGCTAACGGTGCTCAGGTCGTGATTGACCAGTTCATCAGCTCCGGCGAGCAGAAATGGGGCCGTATGTGTGGCCTGGTGATGCTGCTGCCGCACGGCTATGAAGGTCAGGGTCCGGAGCACTCCTCCGCGCGTCTGGAGCGTTACCTCCAGCTGTGCGCCGAGCAGAACATGCAGGTTTGTGTCCCGTCTACGCCGGCTCAGGTTTATCACATGCTGCGTCGTCAGGCGCTGCGCGGGATGCGCCGTCCGCTGGTAGTGATGTCACCGAAATCTCTGCTGCGCCATCCGCTGGCGGTTTCCAGCCTCGACGAACTGGCCAACGGCACTTTCCAGCCGGCAATTGGTGAGATTGACGAACTGGATCCTAAAGGCGTGAAGCGTGTAGTACTGTGTTCCGGTAAGGTTTACTACGACCTGCTTGAGCAGCGTCGTAAAAACGACCAGAAGGATGTGGCGATTGTGCGTATCGAGCAGCTCTATCCGTTCCCGCATCAGGCGGTACAGGAAGCGCTGAAACCGTTCGCTCACGTGCATGATTTTGTCTGGTGCCAGGAAGAGCCGCTGAACCAGGGCGCCTGGTACTGCAGCCAACACCACCTCCGCGAAGTGATTCCGTTTGGGTCTGCCCTGCGTTATGCAGGTCGCCCGGCCTCCGCCTCTCCGGCGGTAGGGTATATGTCCGTTCACCAGAAGCAGCAGCAAGATCTGGTTAATGACGCGCTGAACGTCGAATAAATTAAAGGATAAATAATGAGTAGCGTAGATATTCTAGTTCCTGACCTGCCTGAGTCCGTAGCCGACGCGACAGTGGCAACCTGGCATAAAAAACCGGGCGACAGCGTCAAACGTGACGAAGTGCTGGTTGAAATCGAAACTGACAAAGTGGTGCTGGAAGTCCCGGCCTCTGCGGACGGCATTCTTGATGCGGTACTGGAAGACGAAGGCACGACCGTGACTTCTCGTCAGATTCTGGGTCGCCTGCGTGAAGGCAACAGCGGCGGGAAAGAAACCTCCGTCAAGTCTGACAGCAAAGAGTCTACCCCGGCTCAGCGTCAGCAGGCTTCCCTGGAAGAGCAGAATAACGATGCCCTCAGCCCGGCTATCCGCCGTCTAATCGCAGAAAATGACCTCGACGCCAGCGCTATCAAAGGCAGCGGCGTGGGTGGCCGTATCACTCGCGAAGACGTTGAAAAACACCTGAGCGAAGCAAAAACGAAACAGCCTGCACAGGCGAAAGCCGCAGAGGCTTCTCAGGCGCCGGTTGCTCCACTGGCTGGCCGCAGCGAAAAACGCGTGCCGATGACCCGCCTGCGTAAGCGCGTGGCCGAGCGTCTGCTGGAAGCGAAAAACTCCACCGCCATGCTCACAACCTTCAACGAAGTGAACATGAAGCCAATCATGGAACTGCGTAAGCAGTACGGTGAAGCGTTTGAAAAACGTCACGGCGTGCGTCTGGGCTTCATGTCCTTCTATATTAAAGCCGTGGTTGAAGCGCTGAAACGCTATCCGGAAGTGAACGCTTCCATCGACGGTGAAGACGTGGTTTACCACAACTACTTCGACGTTAGCATCGCGGTTTCTACCCCGCGTGGTCTGGTGACTCCAGTGCTGAAAGATGTTGATACCCTGGGTATGGCTGACATCGAAAAACGCATCAAAGAACTGGCGGTGAAAGGCCGTGACGGCAAGCTGACCGTAGAAGAGCTGACCGGCGGTAACTTCACCATCACCAACGGCGGCGTCTTCGGTTCCCTGATGTCTACGCCAATCATCAACCCACCGCAGAGCGCGATTCTGGGCATGCACGCCATCAAAGACCGCCCAATGGCGGTTGACGGTAAAGTAGAGATCCTGCCGATGATGTATCTGGCGCTCTCTTACGATCACCGTCTGATCGATGGCCGCGAGTCCGTGGGTTACCTGGTCGCTATTAAAGAGCTGCTGGAAGATCCAACTCGTCTGCTACTGGACGTGTAGTCAAATAAGACTCTGGCGGGTGCTTTGACACCCGCCCCTACAACCAAATCTAACCTTACCCCGAGCGTTAATGCTCTTTATCTGGATGGATAGAACTCATGAACTTACACGAATATCAGGCGAAACAGTTGTTTGCTCGGTATGGTTTACCGGCACCCGTCGGTTACGCCTGCACCACACCGCGTGAAGCGGAAGAAGCCGCCTCTAAAATTGGCGCGGGTCCTTGGGTGGTGAAATGTCAGGTTCATGCCGGTGGCCGCGGTAAAGCGGGCGGTGTGAAAGTGGTTAACAGCAAAGAAGATATTCGCGCTTTCGCTGAGCACTGGCTGGGCAAACGCCTGGTAACTTATCAAACGGATGCAAACGGCCAGCCGGTTCACCAGATTCTGGTTGAAGCTGCGACCGACATCGACAAAGAGCTCTACCTGGGCGCGGTTGTTGACCGTAGCTCTCGCCGCGTAGTCTTCATGGCTTCCACCGAAGGCGGCGTGGAAATCGAAAAAGTGGCGGAAGAAACCCCGCATCTGATCCACAAAGTAGCGCTGGACCCGCTGGCTGGACCAATGCCTTACCAGGGTCGTGAGCTGGCGTTCAAACTGGGTCTGGAAGGTAAACAGGTTCAGCAGTTCACTAAGATCTTTATGGGGCTGGCGGCGATTTTCCTCGAGCGCGATCTGGCGCTGATCGAAATCAACCCGCTGGTTATCACTAAGCAGGGCGACCTGATCTGCCTCGACGGCAAACTGGGCGCTGACGGCAACGCGCTGTTCCGCCAGCCGGATCTGCGTGAAATGCGCGACCAGTCTCAGGAAGACCCGCGTGAAGCTCAGGCTGCACAGTGGGAACTGAACTACGTTGCGCTGGACGGCAACATCGGCTGTATGGTTAACGGTGCGGGCCTGGCAATGGGCACCATGGACATCGTTAAGCTGCACGGCGGTGAGCCGGCTAACTTCCTTGACGTGGGCGGCGGTGCGACCAAAGAGCGCGTGACCGAAGCCTTCAAAATCATCCTGTCAGACGACAAAGTGAAAGCCGTTCTGGTGAACATCTTCGGCGGTATCGTACGCTGCGACCTGATTGCCGACGGCATCATCGGCGCGGTAGCCGAAGTGGGCGTTAACGTGCCGGTTGTGGTACGTCTGGAAGGTAACAACGCCGAACTGGGCGCGAAAAAGCTGGCGGATAGCGGCCTGAACATCATTGCAGCGAAAAGTCTGACGGACGCAGCACAGCAGGTTGTTGCTGCCGTGGAGGGGAAATAATGTCCATTTTGATCGATAAAAACACCAAGGTAATTTGCCAGGGCTTTACCGGCAGCCAGGGGACTTTCCACTCCGAACAGGCGATTGCCTACGGGACGCAAATGGTTGGCGGCGTGACGCCAGGCAAAGGCGGCACTGAGCACCTGGGCCTGCCGGTATTCAATACCGTGCGTGAAGCCGTAGACGCGACCGGCGCGACCGCTTCCGTTATCTATGTTCCAGCCCCGTTCTGCAAAGACTCCATCCTGGAAGCGATTGATGCAGGCATCAAGCTGATTATCACCATCACCGAAGGTATCCCTACGCTGGATATGCTGACCGTGAAGGTTGCGCTGGATGAAGCAGGCGTGCGCATGATCGGGCCTAACTGCCCGGGCGTTATCACCCCAGGCGAATGTAAAATCGGCATCATGCCGGGCCACATTCACCTGCCGGGCAAAGTGGGCATCGTTTCCCGTTCCGGGACGCTGACCTATGAAGCCGTTAAGCAGACTACCGACATCGGCCTCGGCCAGTCGACCTGCGTCGGCATCGGCGGTGACCCGATTCCTGGCTCCAACTTCATTGATATCCTGAAGATGTTCGAGGAAGATCCGAAAACCGAAGCCATCGTGATGATCGGTGAAATCGGCGGGAGCGCAGAAGAAGAAGCGGCGGCTTATATTAAAGAGCACGTGACCAAACCTGTTGTGGGCTACATTGCCGGCGTAACCGCGCCAAAAGGCAAGCGTATGGGCCATGCTGGCGCCATCATCGCGGGCGGGAAGGGGACTGCGGATGAGAAATTCGCTGCTCTGGAAGCCGCTGGGGTGAAAACCGTTCGCAGCCTCGCCGACATTGGCGACGCGCTGAAAGCTATTCTGCCGCAGTAAGCAGATGCCCCCGTGTAAGCGGGGGAAACAGTAATAATAAGTGTTCGACATGGTTGGCCACCCTGGGTGGCCTTTTTTTATGTTTGCTTCTTCAGGCCTTTGGTTCGTCCCCCGCTGAGCTGTGCTTTTCCTCTCTTGTATTTTTTTCCTGAATAATTTCATTAAGCGATATTTTCACGCTGTAACCTTATAAAAAATAATGATTTGTTAATTTGATTCATATTAAAGGTGAATTATTTGTGAATAATAAAAGGAAGGCATCAAAATCATGAAAGAACAGGCGTCATTATTATTGTAAAGATGATGCGGCAGACGGGGGGACAATTTAAGGAAAGCCTTTAGATATCCGCTTAATGTTGAGAATACGGCGCATGTAATTAACCTAAAGCGAAGCGCTAAAACATATCGTTAACAACAATTTCACGATTAATTCTCCATTGAAAAATAATTAACATTACCGGTGTAAATTGTTTTGGATCAATGTTTAAAGCTGGCATTACGGGATATAAAGGGGCAAAATTGCTGTAGATCAAACTGGCCGAGTCACGGTGTTTTAGCTATAAATTGATCGCCGTCGTAAAACGTAAAAAACATTAAGCAAAGACCTGTTTATTGTAAGGGAATTGCAGGGTAATATAATTACGGGTTATTTTTGATTTTATTAACGTGTTTGTAACCTTTCACCTTTTGATTTCACATTTGAATAAAGTGGGCGATAAAAAGGGGTCTGGAAGCGAATGTATTTGTATTAGGGCATGCTTGTGGCAAACCTCCCGGTGAACCACAGTCGAAGTCTTCATGCGAAGAGCAAGGAGTCAAGATGTTTGATATTGTCGAACTGTCGCGCTTACAGTTTGCCTTGACCGCGATGTACCACTTCCTGTTTGTGCCATTAACGCTCGGTATGGCGTTTTTGCTGGCCATCATGGAAACGGTCTACGTTCTGTCAGGTAAGCAGATTTATAAAGATATGACCAAATTCTGGGGCAAGTTGTTTGCAATCAACTTTGCGCTGGGGGTGGCAACCGGTTTAACCATGGAGTTCCAGTTCGGGACTAACTGGTCTTACTATTCTCACTACGTCGGGGATATCTTCGGTGCGCCGCTGGCTATCGAAGGCCTGATGGCATTCTTCCTCGAATCCACCTTCGTTGGTCTGTTCTTCTTTGGCTGGGATCGTCTCGGCAAAGTTCAGCACATGGCCGTCACCTGGCTGGTGGCGCTGGGCTCTAACCTCTCCGCACTGTGGATTCTGGTCGCCAACGGCTGGATGCAAAACCCTATCGCTTCCGACTTCAACTTCGAAACGATGCGTATGGAAATGGTCAGCTTCTCCGAGCTGGTCCTGAACCCGGTTGCGCAGGTTAAATTTGTTCATACCGTGGCATCCGGCTACGTGTGTGGCGCGATGTTTGTGCTCGGTATCAGCTCTTACTACATGCTGAAAGGCCGTGACTTCGCGTTTGCGAAGCGCTCCTTCGCCATCGCGGCGAGCTTCGGTATGGCCGCCATTCTCTCCGTTATCGTGCTGGGTGATGAGTCCGGTTATGAAATGGGTGACGTGCAGAAAACCAAACTGGCCGCAATTGAAGCCGAATGGGAAACCCAGCCCGCGCCGGCTGCCTTTACCCTGTTTGGTATTCCTGACCAGGATAAACAAGAAAACCGCTTTGCTATCCAGATCCCTTACGCGCTGGGGCTTATCGCTACCCGCTCCGTTGATAAGCAGGTTACCGGCCTGAAAGAGCTGATGGTGCAGCACGAAGAACGTATCCGTAACGGGATGAAGGCGTACAGCCTGCTCGAGCAGCTGCGTAAAGGCTCTGCCGATCAAAGCGTGCGTGATGACTTCAACCATGTGAAGAAAGACCTTGGCTATGGCCTGCTGCTGAAGCGCTACACGGAAAACGTCACCGACGCGACCGAAGAGCAGATTCAGAAAGCGACCAAGGACTCTATTCCTCGCGTGGCACCGCTGTACTTCGCGTTCCGTATCATGGTGGGCTGTGGCTTCCTGATGCTGTTCATTATTGCTGCCTCCTTCTGGACCGTAACCCGCAACGCCATCGGTTCGAAAAAATGGCTGCTGCGCGCCGCGCTGTACGGTATTCCGCTGCCGTGGATCGCTATCGAGTCCGGCTGGTTTGTGGCTGAATACGGCCGTCAGCCGTGGGCGGTAGGTGAGGTTCTGCCGACGGCAGTGGCCAACTCTTCGCTAAGCGTGGGTGACCTGCTGTTCTCCATGATACTGATTTGCGGCCTTTACACGCTGTTTATGGTGGCGGAGCTGTTCCTGATGTTCAAATTTGCTCGCCTTGGGCCGAGCAGTCTGAAAACAGGACGCTATCACTTTGAGCAGTCCAACGTGGCTTCTCAGCCGGCACGCTAAGACAGGAGTCGTCAAATGATTGATTATGAAGTATTGCGTTTTATCTGGTGGCTGCTGGTCGGCGTCCTGCTGATTGGCTTCGCCGTCACCGACGGCTTCGACATGGGCGTGGGCATGCTGTCACGCGTGATTGGTCGTACCGACGTTGAGCGCCGCATTATGGTGAACTCCATTGCGCCACACTGGGACGGTAACCAGGTCTGGTTGATCACCGCCGGTGGTGCGTTATTTGCCGCCTGGCCAATGGTCTATGCCGCAGCCTTCTCCGGCTTTTACGTGGCGATGATTCTGGTGCTGGCTTCTTTGTTCTTCCGCCCGGTAGGTTTCGACTACCGTTCGAAGATTGAAGATACCCGCTGGCGTAACATGTGGGACTGGGGCATTTTCATCGGGAGCTTTGTGCCGCCGCTGGTCATTGGCGTGGCGTTCGGCAACCTCTTGCAGGGCGTGCCGTTCCACGTAGATGAATATCTGCGTCTCTACTACACCGGTAACTTCTTCCAGTTGCTGAATCCGTTTGGCCTGCTGGCCGGCGTTGTCAGCGTGTCGATGATTGTTGCTCAGGGTGCAACCTACCTGCAGATGCGTACCGTCGGTGAGTTACATCTGCGTGCTAAAGCGGCGGCTCAGATTGCCGCGCTGGTAATGATGGTTTGCTTCGCACTGGCAGGCGTTTGGGTGGTTTACGGCATCGATGGATACGTTGTGACCTCCGTATTGGATCATCATGCTGCCTCTAACCCGCTGACTAAAGAAGTCGCGCGTCAGGCCGGTGCCTGGATGGTTAACTTCAACAATATGCCAGGCCTGTGGGCAATTCCTGCGCTGGGCGTTGTGTTGCCGCTGCTGACCATTCTGATGTCTCGTCTGGAGAAGGGCGCTCTGGCGTTCATCTTCTCCTCACTGACGCTGGCCTGTGTGATCCTGACCGCCGGTATTGCTATGTTCCCGTTCGTGATGCCTTCCAGCACCATGATGAACGCTAGCCTGACCATGTGGGATGCGACATCCAGCCAGCTGACGCTGAATGTGATGACCTATGTTGCTATCGTGTTCGTACCCATCATTCTTCTCTACACCACCTGGTGTTACTGGAAAATGTTCGGTCGTATCACCAAAGAGCACATCGAAAGCAACTCCACCTCTCTGTACTAATAAGGAGCTGATTATGTGGTATTTTGCATGGATTCTGGGCACGCTTCTCGCGTGTGCATTCGGGATTATTACCGCGCTGGCTCTCGAGCACGTTGAGGCGAGCAAAGCCGGAAAAGAAGAGCACTGATGGAATACGTTATCGCGAAACTATACGCGGTAATGGACAAGAGCCCCTTGCGGGCTCTTTCCTTAGTGATGGCGCTGGTGCTGGCAGGGTGCATTTTTTGGGACCCGTCTCGTTTCGCCGCGAAAACGAGTGAGCTGGAGATTTGGCACGGCTTCCTGCTGATGTGGGGCGTTTGTGCCGGGATCGTTCACGGCGTGGGCTTCCGCCCAACCAAAGTACTTTGGCAGGGTATTTTCTGCCCGCTGATTGCCGATTTAGTGCTCATCGCTGGACTGCTATTTTTCTTCTTCTGAATGCCGTCGCGCATTCCCCCGCACGATGCAGAAATTATGGGCTTTAACAAGCCCATAAAAATTTACTTAACGTTTAAAACAATCCATTCCAAACCCTCATTCTCTTGCGTATAGTAAGCAGCGTTAAATTGTATTACCGGGATGTAAAGTGAGTACAACGCTGTTTCGATGGCCGGTTCGTGTTTACTACGAAGACACAGACGCCGGGGGTATGGTTTACCATGCCAGTTATGTTGCTTTTTACGAAAGAGCACGCACAGAGATGCTGCGCCAGCACAACTTTAACCAGCATTCCTTGTTGGCGGAGCGTGTCGCCTTTGTCGTACGCAGGATGACCGTTGATTATCTTGCGCCTGCCCGACTCGACGATTTACTCGAAATCCAAAGTGAAATTACATCGATGCGCGGCACTTCTATGGTGTTTACGCAGCGAATAGTCAACGCTGAAAATCAGTTACTGAACCAAGCTGAAGTGCTGATTGTTTGTGTTGATCCACACCTTATGAAGCCTCGTGCGCTTCCCAAGTCTATTGTCGCGGAGTTCAAGCAGTGACTGACATGAATATCCTTGATTTGTTCCTGAAGGCTA
Source organism: Cedecea sp. P7760 (assembly GCF_013386425.1). Classification (NCBI taxonomy): domain Bacteria; kingdom Pseudomonadati; phylum Pseudomonadota; class Gammaproteobacteria; order Enterobacterales; family Enterobacteriaceae; genus Cedecea; species Cedecea sp. P7760. The sequence continues at coordinate 122,651 of NZ_JACARU010000050.1, forward strand.
GCCTTCTGGTCAAATTTATCATGTTGATTTTGATTGGTTTTTCCATCGCATCATGGGCAATCATCATTCAGCGAACGCGTATCCTTAATGCTGCCAGCCGTGAAGCTGAGGCGTTTGAAGACAAGTTCTGGTCCGGGATCGAACTGTCTCGCCTGTATCAGGAAAGCCAGGGCCGTCGCGAAAGCCTGAGCGGTTCTGAGCAAATTTTCTATTCCGGTTTTAAAGAGTTCGCGCGTCTGCATCGCGCAAACACCCACGCGCCAGAAGCCGTGGTTGAGGGGGCATCCCGTGCGATGCGTATCTCGATGAGCCGCGAGCTGGAAACGCTGGAAACCCATATTCCTTTCCTTGGCACCGTTGGTTCCATCAGCCCGTACATCGGTCTGTTTGGTACGGTGTGGGGGATCATGCATGCGTTTATCGCCCTCGGTGCGGTGAAGCAGGCAACGCTGCAAATGGTTGCGCCGGGTATTGCTGAAGCGCTGATTGCGACTGCGATTGGTCTGTTTGCCGCTATTCCGGCCGTTATGGCGTACAACCGCCTCAACCAACGCGTGAACAAACTGGAATTGAATTACGACAACTTCATGGAAGAGTTCACGGCTATCCTGCACCGTCAGGCTTTTACCAGCAGCGAAAAGCAGTAACAAGGGGTAAGTCATGGCCAGACGCGGACGTGGTCGTCGTGAGCTGAAGTCAGAAATTAACATCGTTCCATTGCTGGACGTGCTGTTGGTGCTGCTGCTGATCTTTATGGCAACGGCGCCGATCATCACCCAGAGCGTCGAGGTGGATCTGCCGGATGCGACAGATTCCCAGACCGTCAGCAGTAACGATGAGCCGCCGGTCATTATCGAAGTGTCCGGGGTAGGGCAGTACAGCGTAGTGGTTGAAAAAGATCGTATGGATCAGCTGCCGTCAGAGCAGGTTGTTGCGGAAGCGCAGCGCCGCCTGCAGGCAAATCCTAAAACGGTCTTTTTGATCGGCGGTGCAAAAGATGTTCCGTATGATGAGATCATCAAGGCGCTGAATCTGTTGCATCAGGCGGGCGTGAAGTCCGTCGGTTTGATGACACAGCCAATCTGATCCATTTCGCTTAAAACGTTTGGGAACCGAGAGTGTCAAAGGCAACCGAAGAGAACGCTAAATTAAAACGAGCGATCGTCGTTTCAGTGGTGCTGCACATCATTTTGATTGGCATCCTGATCTGGAGCTCGTTTGATGAGCACATTGATGCATCCGCGGGCGGTGGCGGTGGTTCTTCTATTGACGCGGTGATGGTTGACCCGGGTGCGGTAGTGGATAACTACAATCGCCAACAGCAGCAGCAGGCAAGCAGCAAACGTGCCGCCGAGCAGCGTGAAAAACAGGCGCAGCAGCAGGCAGAAGAGCTTCAGCAAAAACAGGCGGCAGAGCAACAGCGCCTGAAAGAGCTGGAGAAAGAGCGTTTAGCGGCTCAGGAGCAGGCAAAAGCGCAGGCCGAGCAGCAGAAGCAGGCTGAAGCGGCCGCGAAGCAGGCTCAGGAACAGCAGAAACAGGCTGAGACCGCTGCCGCTGCTGCGAAAGCAAAAGCCGATGCGCAGGCGAAAGCTCAGGCTGATGCCCAGGCGAAGGCTGCGGAAGAAGCGGCGAAGAAAGCCGCGGCGGACGCTCAGAAGAAAGCGACTGAAGAAGCGGCTAAGAAAGCGGCTGACGCAGAGAAAAAAGCGGCCGCAGACGCTGCCGCAGCAGCGAAGAAAGCTCAGCAGGATGCTGAGAAAAAAGCTGCAGATGCTGCCGCTAAGAAAGCTGCGCAGGATGCCGAGAAGAAAGCTGCCGCAGAGGCCGCGAAAGAGGCTGCTGCCGAAAAAGCGGAAGCGGCTAAACAGGCTGCTGCCGAAAAAGCAGCGGCTGAAAAGGCTGCCGAGAAGGCCGCCGCTGATAAAGCTGCCGCCGCGAAAGCCGCAGCAGACAAGAAAGCGGCTGCTGACGCGAAGAAAAAGGCGGCTGCTGAGAAAGCCGCTTCTGACAAAGCCGCAGCGCAGGGCGTTGACGACTTATTCGGTGATTTAAGCTCAGGTAAGAATGCACCGAAAACGGGCGGTGGGGCGAAAGGTAATGCCGCAGCCGCCGCCGGAAAAGGGAATAATAAAAACAACGGCGCAAGCGGCGCAGAGATCAACGGCTACGCAGGTCAGATAAAGGCAGCGATCGAGAGCAAGTTCTATAACGATCCTTCGTTTGCCGGTAAGACCTGTTCACTGCGGATCAAGCTGGCGCCGGACGGCCTTCTGCTTGATATCAAGCCAGAAGGTGGCGATGCGGCACTTTGCCAGGCTGCCGTTGCGGCAGCGCGTCTGGCGAAGATTCCTAAGCCGCCAAGCGAAGCTGTTTATGAAGTCTTCAAGAACGCACCGATCGACTTTAAGCCTTAACGCGGTTTTCCCCGCCACAACGGGGAAAGCACACTAAGCTGAGTTACAGGGTTTTGGTAGTTTTGTGTATTTGGGTTTGTTAACATTCTGCTAAATTATCGTGGGCTTTCCGCCCGGATAAGGGAGATATGATGAAGCAGGCATTTCGTGTAGCGTTAAGTTTCTTAATGCTGTGGGCAGCGGTGCTGCACGCAGAAGTTCGTATCGAGATCACCCAGGGTGTCGACTCTGCTCGTCCAATTGGTGTGGTTCCGTTTACCTGGGCAGGCCCTGGCGCCGCGCCTGAAGATATTGGTGGCATTGTTGCTGCCGACCTGCGTAACAGCGGTAAATTCAATCCTCTCGACAGATCTCGCCTGCCTCAGCAGCCGGGTTCTGCTCAGGAAGTTCAGCCTGCAGCCTGGACCGCGCTCGGTATTGACGCCGTCGTGGTAGGTCAGGTTACGCCAAACGGCGACGGGAGTTACACCGTTGCTTACCAACTGGTCGACACCTCAGGTGCGCCGGGCACGGTGCTGGCCCAGAACTCCTACAAAGTGAACAAGCAGTGGCTGCGTTATGCAGGCCACACCGCCAGCGACGAAGTGTTTGAGAAGCTGACCGGGATTAAAGGCGCATTCCGTACCCGTATTGCTTACGTTGTACAGACCAATGGCGGCCAGTTCCCGTATGAGCTGCGTGTTTCTGATTACGATGGCTACAACCAGTTTGTGGTTCACCGTTCTCCGCAGCCGCTGATGTCTCCTGCATGGTCTCCGGACGGCAGCAAACTGGCTTATGTGACCTTCGAAAGCGGCCGTTCTGCGCTGGTTGTGCAGACGCTGGCTAACGGCGCAGTGCGTCAGATTGCTTCGTTCCCGCAGCACAACGGCGCACCGGCATTCTCTCCGGACGGTTCTAAGCTGGCGTTCGCGCTGTCTAAAACCGGTAGCCTGCAGCTGTACGTGATGGACCTGGGTTCTGGCCAGATTCGTCAGGTGACTGAAGGTCGCAGCAACAATACCGAACCAACCTGGTTCCCGGACAACCAAACCCTGGCCTATACCTCTGACCAGGCGGGTCGTCCACAGATTTATAAAGTCAGTATTAGTGGCGGTGCTCCGCAGCGTCTTTCCTGGGAAGGTGGTCAGAACCAGGATGCCGATGTCAGTGCCGATGGTAAAATTATGGTAATGGTCAGCTCCGCTAGCGGTCAGCAGCACATTGCCAAACAGGATCTGGTAGCGGGTGGCGTAACAACTTTATCGTCAACGTTCCTGGATGAAACGCCAAGTCTGGCACCTAACGGCACTATGGTAATCTACAGCTCTTCTCAGGGGATGGGATCCGTGCTGAATTTGGTTTCAACAGATGGGCGTTTCAAAGCGCGTCTTCCGGCAACTGATGGACAGGTCAAATTCCCTGCCTGGTCGCCGTATCTGTGATAACAATATTGATTATTAAAGGATCAAAGAAATGCAACTGAACAAAGTGCTGAAAGGGCTGATGATTGCTCTGCCGGTTATGGCTATCGCGGCGTGTTCTTCTAACAAGAGCGCCAACAATGGTCAGAGCGGTGAAGGTATGCTGGGTGCCGGCACTGGTATGGACGCTAACGGCCACGGCAACATGTCTTCTGAAGAGCAGGCTCGTCTGCAGATGCAACAGCTGCAGCAGAACAACATCGTTTATTTCGGTCTGGACAAATACGATGTTAGCTCTGAATTCGCTGCAATGCTGGATGCGCACGCTAACTTCCTGCGTAGCAACCCGTCTTACAAAGTGACCGTAGAAGGTCATGCGGATGAGCGCGGTACCCCAGAGTACAACATCGCCCTGGGCGAACGTCGTGCTAACGCCGTTAAAATGTACCTGCAAGGTAAAGGCGTTTCTGCAGACCAGATCTCCATCGTTTCTTACGGTAAAGAAAAACCTGCAGTACTGGGTCATGACGAAGCGGCATACGCTAAAAACCGTCGTGCCGTACTGGTTTACTAAGAGAATCGCATGAGCAGTAACTTCAGACATCACTTGTTGAGTCTGTCGTTACTGGTTGGCATAGCGGCCCCCTGGGCCGCTAATGCTCAGGCGCCAATCAGTAGTGTCGGCTCAGGCTCGGTCGAAGACCGTGTCACTCAACTCGAGCGTATTTCTAACGCTCACAGTCAGCTTTTGACCCAACTCCAGCAACAACTCTCCGATAACCAGAATGATATTGATTCCCTGCGCGGTCAGATTCAGGAAAACCAGTATCAGCTGAATCAGGTTGTGGAGCGTCAAAAGCAAATTTTGCTGCAGATGGATAGCCTTAGCGGCGCGGCTGCGGGAGCAGGGCAACAGCCTGCTGCCGGTGCCTCTCAGGGGGCGACCACGCCGGACGCAGGAGCCTCTAACGCGGCCCCTGCGGCTCCAGCGCAGGGCGGTGACGCAAACAGCGATTACAATGCAGCCATCGCGCTGGTGCAGGATAAATCGCGCCAGGACGATGCCATCAACGCCTTTCAGAGCTTTGTGAAGAAGTATCCGGATTCAACTTATCTGCCGAACGCCAACTATTGGCTCGGTCAGTTGAATTACAACAAAGGTAAAAAGGATGATGCGGCGTTTTATTTTGCCTCCGTGGTGAAAAATTACCCGAAATCACCGAAGGCTCCGGACGCCATGTTTAAGGTCGGCGTGATCATGCAGGACAAAGGCGACGTCGCAAAAGCGAAAGCCGTCTACCAGCAGGTCGTAAAACAGTATCCGGGAACCGACGGTGCAAAGCAGGCTCAAAAACGCCTGAACGCACAGTAATGCTTGCGGCCTGACCAGATATCGTCGTTTTTCTGGTCTTGCCGTGCGAAACGTAAGCAGTTGAACGATATGCGTCAAAATTATTGTTGCGTCAAAATCTTAAATCAGTAATATATGCCGCCGTTGCCAAGGGATACGAAACAAACCCAAAGTGACGCAAAAGTGGGTCGTTAGCTCAGTTGGTAGAGCAGTTGACTTTTAATCAATTGGTCGCAGGTTCGAATCCTGCACGACCCACCACTTTAAAGTAGATGCAGTAAAGAAGTTTGCAGTAACCGCACAGCGGGTCGTTAGCTCAGTTGG